>DAOWEO010000009.1 GCA_030638415.1 Bdellovibrionales bacterium
AGACAGGAAAAATTGAAGGGGCTGAAATTTTCGGCAAGGGGGCAGAGCATTTTGCACACTACTTAAGTTTAGCCATAACACATGAGATGACAGTTAAAGATGTATTAAAAGCTCCCTTTTACCACCCATGTTTAGAAGAGGTGATGAAGGCAGCGCTTAATAAGGCCATGTTTCAGCTTTAACTAAAGCTCAATACCAAATTCTTGTTTAATATGTTGCTTACTGCTAGGACTGAATTGGTTACCTTCTAATGACAGGTGGTTGAGTTTAGGAAAGTCCGCTCGGCTAAAGTTAAACTCTGTCAGCTGGTTTTTATCTAAAACTAAACGTCGCAGATTTTTAAGAAGAGATAGGTTTTTTGGTAAACTAGATAGCTGGTTACTATTTAGTACCAGAATTTCAAGCTGGGCACACTGCTCAATCCCTTGAGGAAGTGTAAGCAATTTACTGTCGGTTAAAAATATTGTTTTAAGTGAGCTGGGGCTATTTATTGCAGGTAATTTTTCAAAAAGTCCAAATTTTATCTTAACTTGATGAAGCAACGGTAGTTTGAAAAGTTCTGCACTAATCGTAGTCAAATTTTTTGATATTACACTTAGTGAAAGAAGCTGTGGAAGTAGTGCCAGTTTATCTGGAAGCTCTGTTAAGCTATCACCAAAAATTTCTAGTGAGCTGATATTTGAAGAAAAAAAAGTATCAGGAATCTGTTGCTGACTCTTTTTCAGTCGCAGTGTCTGTCTGGTCATTTTCTGCGTTTCCTTTTTTATTTTGCCTAATAACAGTGATGAGTCCTAATGAATATTGTAAGGCAGAATATAGTGAAAGAGCAGAGGCGGCATAAATTAATAGACTTCCGACTAAAAGAGTAGAGAAACCTTCAATAGTATCATTTACTAGCAGCAAAGGTATGGCCATCATTTGGACAGTTGTTTTAAGTTTACCCATCTGTCCAACGGGAACATTTAGTTGGTGGTTAGATGCTAATAAACGTAGTGAAGTAATATAGAACTCACGCATAATAAGGATCGCCACAATGTAAGGGTGTACTCTGCCTAGTGCTTGTAAAATAATAAGTGATGTCACAACTAGAAACTTATCTGCGATTGGATCTAAAAAAGAGCCAAATACAGTGACTAAGTTTCTTCTTCTTGCAAAAAAACCATCAAAAAAGTCAGTAACTGCCGCAATCATAAAAATGAATCCAGCGACGTAGTTGGAAATATAGAGAAAGTCATCTGAGACTGGCAGGCTATAAACCTGTGGAAGGTAGATAAGTGAAATAACTGGAACTAAAAATACTCTAAAAATAGTCAACCGATTTGGAAGGTTATCTATTTCCCATAAATTTTTACTTTGCTCAGATGTCATAACATTTTATCCCTAATTAGTAGGTAGGGGAGATTTTCCCATCTACAAAACATTTACTGGTTAATATATCCTAAGTTAGAAGTAGTTTACACTAATTTTTTTTGTAAGGAAATGCAATATGGGCAGAGAACTAAGTCTAATTGAAACTAATTTTCAAGATGTAGAAAAACGAATTTTACCACGTTTTCCGTTAACCTTTTTACTGTTTAAAATTGGTACTCATGACCATGTTAATGAGGTTAAGGATATATCACACACAGGGATGCAAATTGATCTTAAAGATAAAAATCACTCATACCAAAAAGGGGATAGTATTAGTGGTGTTCTAAATTGGCGTGGACCTTCATTAGAAATCGAGGGACAGGTACAGTGGATTAAAGAAAACTGTATTGGTATTTCATTTCATAGATCAGATAAATTCAATACTTCTATTAAGGACTTTTTAAGTTTTGACAATATTATTGCAGGTATGCGTAAGGTACATGAAACCTATATTGAGCTACCACCACAGCTGAAATATTGGCTACGTTCAGAAGGGCCAGTAGAGCTGTTTATTTGGCAGCATCCACATGGAGAGTTGGCAAAAATCCAATTTATTATTTTTGATAATTTTGTAGAGTGGATTGATGGAACAGGGTTACACTCAGGAAAACTATTGACTCAACGTGATAGTGATCTACCTCTCTCATTAGAGGGAGAATTTATGTTTGAAATTGATAGAAGTTTAGATGCATTTAAGTTACAATTTTGTAAAGAGCTACTCAGTGCACTGCCAGAAAACTATCTGCCAGATGCTGTAATATCGTTTGTATTATTAAAAATAGGTGCTTAAATATTTAGGAGAGAGATATGCCCAAGGTTTCACGGACAGAAGTTTTTGATATAAAAAAAGAGCAGTTTTATAGTGTGTTAGAGAACTATGAAGCCTACAAAGAGTTTGTTGATGGGGTTAGCTCCATTAAGGTCTTAGAAAAAGATGCTAAAGGTGCCAGAGTTGAATATTCTGTCAACTTAATCAAAAAGTTTATCTACATTTTAAAGATGGAGCAAAATAAGCCAAATGGGCTTAGCTGGTCTTTAGAATCTGGAAATCTTTTTAAAAAAAATAGTGGTGCTTGGTTTTTAAAAGAGTTAGATGATGGCAAACTAGAAGTAACTTATGAGCTTGAGGTGGAGTTTAAAGGGTTTGCTCCTAAGGCAATTATAAATAAGATTGTTTCGAGCAATCTTCCTGCGATGATGCAGTCTTATTATGAAAGAGCGAAAAACGTTTAGGTTCGAGTATGGTCAATAAAAAAGATGAAAAAGAGAGTAAGATCAGTGATACTGTCAAAAAAATTATTTCAGTAGGTGTTGGTGCGGCTTTTATGACTGAAGATGCGGTGAAAGGTGTTTTGCACGATTTGCCACTATCTAAAGATATTTTAAGTGGGGTAATGCAAAATGCAAAATCAACCAAAGAAGATTTTATCCATTCGGTGAAAGATGAGGTCCACTCTTATCTGAAAAATTTAGATCCTAAAGTATTAATTGATGGCGTGCTTGAGCGTTATGATGTTGAGGTTCAAGCAACATTTAAATTTCGAAAAAAAGAGTTATTAGAATCAAATAATAACGTTAAAAAAGAAGTTAAACGTGGAAGCAGCAAGAAAACTTCAGCTTAAAGAAAATTATGATTATTTAACTAAAGATGTCGCTTATGAGAAGCTTATTGCTGTTTCTAAGTATCACCCCTTTTCTGATGTACTTGCTCTACATGAAGTAGGTCACTCTCACTTTGGGGAGAGTCGAGTACAGGATTTGAAAAATAAGGCATTGCAAGCAGTAGAGCATAATGTCGCTGACATAAAATGGCATTTTATCGGTCACTTACAGTCGAATAAGGTGAAAGATCTTTTTAAAATTCCTAATTTATTTGCAATTCACTCCGTTGACTCCACCAAGCTGTTAGATGAAATGAAAAAGCGAGAACATTTGTTAGGTAGTGATGTAAGTATATTTTTACAAATCAATACGAGCGGTGAAGAGGAAAAATCAGGCTTGTCATCAAAACAAGATATCTTAGAAATAGTAGAATATTTTATTGCTTTAGGATTTGTAAAAATAAAATTATTGGGATTGATGACGATTGGAAAAGTTCGTACAGATTGTTTTGAGCAAGATGCAAAAAAAAGTTTTATCCAATTGGCATCATACAAACAAAGTTTAGATCAAGCATATTCATTAGATTTAAAGTTATCCATGGGCATGAGCGCTGATTTTAAATGGGCATTAGAGCATGGGGCAGACTTTGTCCGTGTGGGCAGTGCCATTTTTAAAACATGACACCAGTAGACACCAGTAGTGCTGATTGTAAGTTTTCTTGTTGTTCACCTGTCTGAAATACATCCACTGTTTTGATAGTTTCCATTCCAGCTTC
>DAOWEO010000031.1 GCA_030638415.1 Bdellovibrionales bacterium
AGAACGGAAATTGATTATACTTTAATTACTGATCAGTACCTTTTAGAATGTGTTAGGCCTGTAGCAGCTCCTAACCCTAAAGTATATGTTGATGAAGTGCAGATGATAGAGTGCCAAAATAGTGGAACAGATCATATTATTACGTTAGCGGGGTTAGGTCAGTTCTCTTCCATGTACTCTCTCGTTCTACGTGGATATTATAGAATTGCAGATCTTGGTGATCTTGGAGGAGCAACATCTCTTGTAAGGCTTGAAATTGATCAAGCAGCTATAAATGATACTAATGATGGTGAAATACCTCTTGTAAATCTGAACGAAATTTCAAGTTTAACAAACTTAACTAGTCTCTATCTTGGTGGAGGGATGGTAGACACAAACATATTAACACCACTTAATCAGTTGACTTCCTTACAGTTTAGATCAAACTCTGTAACCGACTTCTCGGGACTATCGATTTTGACAACTTTAAGAGGACTTAATATTGGGAGTGATAATCTTCTTTCCATGAGTACTTCACCCTCTAGTGCAACTAACTTTAATATTGCTTCATTGGTAAATTTAGAGAGTTTTAGTTTTCGTGCTACAGGTTGTCAAAGTTTGGTTATACCACCTTCACCCCTTTCTGATATAGGGTCATTTGCTGGATTAAGTTTAGATAAGTTAACTTATCTAAACTTAGACTATAATAATATTTCAGATATTTCTAGTCTTGCTGGATTAGAAGGATTAATTACCTTGCATCTTCATGCAAATAGTCTGTCAGTGATTACAGCGATTGCTCAGTTAACAAATCTAGAAGAATTAATACTATCTAATAACGTTGTGACTGATCTCTCGCCATTGGAAAGTTTACCAGTGTTAAAAACTCTCTCTATAGGTTCAAATGTTGCAGGAACACTTGGAACGGATGCTATTGGTGATTCTTTTGATTATTTATATGGTTTAAGCTCACTTGAGACTCTTGATTTTGTAGGAAGTAGATATACAGAGACTCAATGTGTTAATGTTACTACTGCTCTTAGTGGTGCTAGCGTAGCTCCTTCCAGTTGTGCAGGTGGTAATAACCCATAATTGTAATAATTATAAATGTCATTCTTGACTAACACTAACTAGAGATAGAAAATTAACTGCAGACCAGATAGTACTGGTCAGTAGTTAATTAAAGTTAGGACAGACATGACAAAGAAAATTTCTGGTTTTACTTTTATAAAAAATGGCTTAACTCTTGGGTATCCTATCAGAGAGAGTGTTGAATCTATTGCACCACTTTGTGATGAAGTGGTTATTAATGTTGGTTTTGATAATAAGCAGCTTAGTGGTGATGATGGGACTTATGAATATTTGCGTGACTCCTTTCCGGAGAATAAATATAAATTTATTAAAAATTGGTGGGACCCGCAGCTAACTTCAAAAGGGAAGATTTTAGCTCAGCAGACTAATCTAGCCTTAGAGCAGTGTACTGGGGATTTTTGTCAGTACATTCAAGGAGATGAAGCGCTACATGAAGATGATTTTGATAATATTTTAAGGTCAATAGAGCGGTTAAAAGAGCGTAAAGATATTGATTCACTTATTTATAACTACCTCCATTTTTATGGAAATGTTGATGCCATATTATACACCAGAAGAATGTACCGCAGAGAGGTAAGACTTATTCGTAATGGGTTAGGAGCTCAAAGTCACCTAGATGCTCAGGGCTTTCGTTTCGGTGATAATAGTAAGCTTACTGGGACAAGAGTTGATGCGACAGTATATCACTATGGTTGGGCGAGAAAAGAACAAGTGATGGAGAAAAAAATTGTTGAGATGGACAAGCTCTATCATGAAGATCCTGATAGCTCTACTGAGGATTTTAAATTTAAGTACAAAAGAGGTTGGGGTATTAGAAAATTTACGCAAACTCATCCTAAAGTTATGCAGGAGTGGATTAACCAACATAAAAATGATCTAGATATTCATGGGCTTAAATTAGATTTTAAATTTAAAGATATTGGCCTTGTGATTGCTGATGGTATTGAAGCTGTAACTGGCCACCGTGTTGGTGAGTATAAAAATTATAAGTTAATAAAATAGATTAAGGAGATTTTGTGAGTAAAAATTTTGCTGTTATTATGGCCGGTGGTCAGGGAACTCGTTTTTGGCCTGAATCAACTGTAGCTAAGCCAAAACAATATCTAAATTTAGTGGGAGATCGCTCACTTTTAGCTCAGACCTTAACCCGCTTTGGAGAAGTTATTCCAGCTGCACAGCGTTTTATTGTAACAGTTGAGTCGCAGTACAAATTGGCCAAGCAGCATTCACAAGGGGAGCTTAATAGTTCAGGAGTTATTTTAGAACCGGCTGGTAGAAATACGGCACCATGTATTTTACTTTCTATCGCAGCATTAGTGGAGCAGGGAGCAGCACTTGATGATGTGGTAACAATTGTACCTGCAGACCATGTAATTTTAAATGAAAAAGGATTTCAGGATATTATTTCGAAGGCCAGCAGGAAGGCACGTGAAAGTGATGCTATTGTTACAATTGGTATTACTCCGAATTTTCCTCATACTGGATATGGATATATTGCTAAATCTCAGCAGCTAGATAATAATTTTTTTACAGTTGATTCATTTCGTGAGAAGCCTGATAGTAAGACTGCAACTGAGTACGTTAAAAGTGGAAACTATTTTTGGAATGCCGGAATGTTTGTAGCAAAAATTGGATTTTTGTTAAATGAATTTGAACAATATGCTCCCGAGACATTTAGTTGTTATGCAGATCTATTAAAAAATATTAATGATCCTGCAAAGTTAAAGCTTACATATGAATCAATTCCTAAAGAGTCGATTGATTACGCAATTATGGAAAAATCAAAATCAGTATTGGTTATTCCGGCAGCATTTGATTGGAACGATTTGGGTTCATGGGATGCGCTTGAATCGGTAGTTGAAAATAGTAGTGGTAATACTATTGTTCAGGCAAAGCATCTTTTTACGAGTGGAGCACAAGGAAATATTGTATTTGCACCTGATCAATTTGTCTCATTAATTAATGTTAATGATTTGATAGTAGTATCAAACAGTAAAAATGTTGTGGTATTACCAAAGCAAGATGCGCAAAAAGTGAAAGAGGTTGTGACTTATCTACAGGAACAGAGCTGGGGTAAAGAGCATCTCTAAAAGTAAAAAGAGAAGTCAAAGCCCATACTAATCCATGAGATATTATGAACGGCTTCTAGTTCATTTTTTGCACTAATTAAGTTATAGCTAAACTTTACTCCATAGTGGAGCTTGGTATCATGTCTATAGAATATTCCAAAATCACTCTTAAGACCTAAACCATTATAAGACAGTTGTTCTGCGTTATTACTAATAGTACTGTAAGTAATATTAGCTTCAATACTTTCGTAGAGTAAACCGGAACCTAGTAAGTTATCCATAAAGTGAAAGCGTTGGTATAGACCCACTCCTGCAGTGGTAATGGTATCTGTGGAGTCACCGACTAGTGGGTTACTCATAAGCTTATCAATATTGGCAGAGGTTCGTGCCAAGAGAAAATTTAGCCAGTATTCAGATAGTTTTGTAGTATAAGCAATTTCCATAGTTGAAATACTGGTTACATCAGTTAAAGAACGAAATGATACAGATGGATTTAGGTGGTAGAGTAGACTTATCTTATTATTATCTTTTGAAGTATGATAGGTTCCAATAAAAGCCCCTTTTTGCTTATCAAATTGTTTTATAAGAACTTCATTGGTACTTAAAGTTTTTGTGACTTTGCTCTGTGCTTCTCCTAACTGCAAAGTGGGTTTTATTACTTGTTGCTTTTTTTCTTTTGCAAAGCTGAGTAGAGGTAGAAGAAATGTTAATAAAATAAGTAGTTTAATCATCTAGTTCACAACCTTTGTTACAAGTTGCGACAGAGGCTCTCCTGGAAATTCATCAATACCCATTAGTTTAGCTAGTTCCACTTTGTACTTGAGGTGGGAATAGAGAGTTGAATAGAAGTTGTCTGTAGTTAGTGACAACTCTTCAAGGTAGGTTTTGAAGTAGAGAAATGAGATCTTATTAGACATGTAACGATCCATAATATAATCAAAAGTACGGTTTAGATTTTCAAGTTTTACCTTATAAATAAGGTAAAGCTTTTCACTATTCTTAATTTGTTGATAGTAGGTTCTAACTTTTGAGTCTAAAAAATGTTTATAACGTTGGTGGTTGATTTGAGCTTGATTGAACTCTAATAATTTTCCGATGCGAGTTCTTTTATTAAATAGTCCTCCATGGCCAAGTATACTCCACGTTGCATTTACTGAGGCGACTACTTCTAAGCGATCTCCAGTACCATTTACATATTGAGTAGAGCTAATGCCACTGCCAAAGGCGTGTTGATAGGCGCCTAGACCTAGTGTTATCTTTGGAAGTGGTAAGTTTTCTTTAATTGAAATTTCATAGCTGCGTTTAGAATTGACGAGTTCATACTCACTTTGTTTGGTATACTGGCTGTATTTATGTGCCAGAACCACAGCCTCTGAAATTGGCATGGTTAGTTTTCTAAAGTTAATTTCTTCAGTGACTACATATTCTGTACCAACAGGGTCTTGAATTATGAATGCGATATTTTCACTCGCCGTTTTAATGCGTTCTTTTAAAGTATAAAAGTCCGCTTGTGCTTGCAAGTAGGTATCTCGAGCAGCCATGACATCATGTTTTGCTATTCTACGTAGTCCTAGGCGTTCTCTCGCAAAGCGATAGATAAATGATGATTGGCGCAAGATATCTCTACTGCTTTTTTCTAATCTTTTGAGTGTTACAAGATTAAAATATTCAATAACTAATTGGTGTTTAAGGTTTCGACGCTGCTCTGATAAACTTTCTTGAGAGCGGCTAATTGTTGCAAGATCATTTTTAAATTGTAAATAATCCTTACCCCAGTTAAAGATGGTATATTCACCAAAGTTAAGCGCCAAGGTTCCAGAAGGGTCTTTATCATAAGTAAAACTATTTCCCGATGTTAGGGAGCCTAGCCTATGTTTAGAGGTCGTGAAATCAATAGAAACATTAGGCAGCCAGAAACTATCTTTTAAGTTATCCCAGTTTAATGCTTCAATTTTCTCTTGGTTGCCACGAATTTGTTCATCGTAGTTTTTAGACAATCCCTGTGATACTGCCGAGGAGAGGGAGATGTTTTTAAAAGATCTTTTAAGTTCTCTGGCGCGTTCTAGTTTCGATAGTTGTTGAATGAATACGGACGGCTCAGCAAATAGGGTGAAGCATGGTAATAAAAAATAGATAGGCAAAAAGCCTATTTTTAGTAAAATATTCATGTGTTATATCTCTCAAACTCAATGATAGAAAAAAAAAGATGGTGTGTGAAGTCTAAAGTGTAATTCCAGGACATCCTAAGTGTACAATTTGCTCTTCAATTCCAATTAGGGTGTTTTGTAGGTAGTCTAGCTCTCTAATTAACAAGTTTTTAGTACGTCTAAGTCTTCGGCTAATATCTTTAAGTTTTTTTGTATTTTTTACCTTAAGTTTTAGGTTTATATCTTGCAGCACAAATACTTTTTGTCTGGCGTGAAGGTAGCGGTTATGTTCTCGGATTAATCCTTCACAGCGACTACTAACAACTTGTCTCTCAATTAGAGCTTTTTTTATTTCGCTATTTGTGATGGACTTAGCACAGATACTATTGCCAAAAATAGTGAAGAGAAAAATAAAAATAATTTTAGCCATGAAAATCCTTTTCTATCGTCTATAATTTTAGCATAATTTGGTGAGGATAAATTTTATATGGAAAAAGATGTACTAATATTAATACCTGCGCGCTACGCGTCAAGTCGTTTCCCAGGTAAACCGCTAGCTAAGATTCATGGTGTCTCCATGGTGGAAAGAGTAGTGCGTAACTGTGAAAAATCTGGGTTTGATTGTTGTGTGGTCACTGATTCCCCAGAGATTGAAGCTCATGTTAAGAGCTTTGGGAACGTGTGCCGAGTAGATGATGATGTTTCGTCCGGATCTGAGCGTATAGCCTTGGCATATAAGCGTTTTTATAAAGATATTGGGCAGCAGTATAAATTGATTATCAATGTTCAAGGTGATGAGCCCCTTATTAAAGCTGATCTTCTGCAGGCATTGGCAAAATTTCATCAAGAGCATGATTACGATATTGCGACAGTCGTTAAACGTATTTTTATTACTGATGATAATGATGGTGGATTGTCAGATTCAAATCGAGTAAAAGTGATCTGGAGTGAGGCAAGAGGGCGATGCCATTATTTTTCGCGGGCACCGATTCCATTTGACCGTTCTAAGATATTAAAAGAATGGTTTTTACATATTGGGGTATATTCCTATAAGGTAGAGAGTCTGTTTAAATTTTTGGATTTAGAGCATACTCGTTATGATCAGGCTGAGCAGTTAGAGCAATTGCGGGCCATTGAAAACGATATGAGTATTGGAGCTATTGAGACTACACACCAGCTCGTTGGAGTGGATTGCTTGGAAGATATAAAAAAGGTTGAGGGGGTATTGAGTGAGTAGACAGAAAAAAAAGTTTATTTTTATTACAGGTGGAGTTGCAAGCTCATTAGGTAAAGGACTTGCATCGGCTTGTATTGCATCGCTGTTAGAAAGGCGTGGAATAAAAATGTCTATGCTTAAAATGGATCCGTATATAAATGTAGATCCTGGAACGATGAGTCCGACTCAGCACGGAGAGGTTTTTGTTACTGATGATGGAGCCGAAACAGATTTGGACTTAGGTCATTATGAGAGATTTACCACTTTAACTTTAAGTAAAAAAAGCAATTTTACGACAGGGCAAGTTTATCTACAGGTGATTGAAAATGAGCGGGAAGGAAAATATTTAGGTAAAACTGTTCAGGTCGTGCCGCATATTACGAATGAGATAAAAAGACGTATTGAGATTGCCAGTGAGGACTCAGACCTTTTGATCGGCGAGATTGGTGGGACAGTTGGAGATATTGAGTCACTCCCTTTTTTAGAAGCAATCAGACAGTTCGCTCTGGATGTAGGGCCTGAAAATGTACTTTTTGTACATTTGGTTTTAATTCCTTATTTGGCAGCAGCTGGAGAGTTAAAAAGTAAGCCAGCTCAACACTCTGTTAAAGAGTTACGCTCCATTGGTCTGACTCCAAATATCATTATATGTCGTAGTGATCGTGATGTGGAAGAGTCTATTATTGAGAAGATTTCACTTTTTTGTAACGTACCTAAAAGTAACGTTTTTAAATCTATTGATATGGATTCTATCTACCGTGTACCACTATATTTTCATGAGCAAGGTTTGGATGAGAAGATTACCGAGCAGTTAGGAATTTGGACGGCAACTCCAAATATTACAGATCTAGAAAAAGTAATTTATAATTTAGATAATCCAACAAGAAAAGTAAGAATAGGAATTGTTGGAAAATATACTGAACTAATTGAATCATATAAGTCTCTTGATGAAGCGCTAAGCCATGGTGCTATTGCAAATCAGGTCGAGTTTGAATCTGTCTATATTGATGCAGAAGATCTCGATAGTGATGCAGTAATAAGCGAAAAACTTGCAGAGGTTGATGGGATTTTAATTCCTGGTGGTTTTGGTGAAAGAGGTACAGAAGGAAAGATTAAGGCAATTCAATATGCAAGAGAAAACAGAGTTCCATTTTTTGGGATCTGTTTAGGTCTACAACTGGCAATGATTGAATTTGCCAGAAATGTGGCAGGAATAAAAGATGCCACCAGTGAAGAGTTTGATAGTAAAGGAAGCTTTATTATTCACTATATGGAAGGGCAGACAAAAGATGGTAGTAAAGGTGGTAGTATGCGTCTAGGTGCTTATGAGTGCTCTCTACTAAAAAATAGTCTTGCAGGAAAAATTTATGGTAAATATGAAATATCAGAGCGCCACCGTCACCGCTTGGAAGTGAATAATAAATACCTTCCTGTGCTAGAAGAGAAAGGTATCGTGGTATCAGGAAAAAATGAGAAGCTAAATTTGGTAGAGGTGATTGAGCTAAAAGATCATCCATACTTTGTAGCTTGTCAGTACCACCCGGAATTTAAATCTAGGCCATTTTTACCTCACCCGCTTTTTGAACGCTTTATTAAAGCTTCAATTCAACCAAAATAAGGATACGCCGTAATGCAAAAAGATAAGTTAGAGTTATTTATTGGTCCATGTGTTTTAGAGAGTGAAGCACTGGCGACTGAAATTGTTTCGAGGGTAAAAGAGGATCTGTCTCCGTTTGCTGATAGAGTCAATCTTCATTTCAAGGGTAGTTTTGATAAGGCTAACCGTTCATCAATTGACTCATACCGCGGTCCTGGTATGGAGAAAGGTTTGGCCATCTTAGAGCGTATTAGAAAAGAGTATGCGCTACCTGTGATTACTGATTTTCATCTGCCAGAGCAAGCTGATGCTGTCGCTTCAGTTGTAGATGTGTTACAGGTTCCAGCATTTTTGTGCCGTCAAACAGATATGATTATTGCGGGGGCACAAGCCTGTAAAGACCATGATCGTATTTTAAAAATAAAAAAAGGTCAGTTTTTATCACCAGAAGATACAAAAAATATGGTGGAAAAGGCAGCGACGATATTGCCAAAAAATAGAATTTATCTAACAGAGCGCGGAACTTCATTTGGTTATAATACTCTGATAGTAGATATGGCATCTTTTCAAATTATGAACTCTTTTGGAGTGAAGACTATTCATGATGCAACTCACTGTGTACAGCGTCCTGGTGGGCTGGGTAAAATTACTGGTGGAAAGCGTGAGCAGATATTGGTATTAGCTAAAGCGGCAATTGCGGCCGGAGCGAATGGAATATTTATGGAGTGTCATCCAAATCCAGAAAAGGCACTTTCAGATTCTACAACTTCTTTGCCACTAGAGCAGGTGAGACCAATGGTTGAAAAATTATTATCCATCTATGAGGTTGTTTAATGGAAGATCTGAAACTTGTCGCAAAACGATTTGAATCGAAGCTTAAAAAGATAAAAGTATTTGCTACAGATGTTGATGGTGTGCTGACTGATGGAAGAATTTTCTACTCTGGCAAAGAGATGGAGTTTAACCGCTTCTTTCACGCTCTTGATGGCTATGGACTCAAGATGATGATGGAGCTAGGTTTGAAAACTGGGATAATTTCTGGTGGTGATAGCCGTAGTTTAATTGAGAGATCAGATAATTTGAAGCTTGATTTTCTTTATATGGGAAATGAAGATAAGCGTGAATCATTTGAGCAGTTACAAAAAAAATATAATGTCTCTGCCGAAGAAATTTTATATATTGGTGATGAATTTTTTGATGTACCAATTTTAAAACGGGCCGGTTTTTCAGCAACTGTGCCACATGCTAGTAGTGAAATAAAAGAGTGCGTTGATTATATTACTCAAACTCCTGGGGGCGAGGGAGCTGTGCGTGAAATAGTTGATCTTGTGCGGTACGCACACAACTTTGTTCCAGCCGTCTATAACGACTAAATGAGGCTCTAATGGCAACTCAGCTTATAAAGAATGGTCGACTAATAACTGAGAGTCGTGATGAAATTTGTGATGTTTTAATTACAGATGGCATTGTAAAAAAAATTAGTAGCAAGCTTACTGATACTGCGGATCAAATAATTGATGCTACAGGACTCTACATTTTTCCTGGTGGTGTTGACGCCCATACGCACATGGAACTGCCTGCGATGGGTACCTTTTCTAGTGATGATTTCAAAAGTGGAACTCTTGCTGCAATTGCTGGTGGAACTACGACAATTATTGATTTTGCTAACCAGTCCAGAGGAGAGTCACTACACGTGACACTCGATAAGTGGCTTGAAAAATCAAAAAAGGCTGAGTGTGCAACCCATTTTCATGTTTCGGTTACTGATGTCAATGAGCGAACGCTGCAGGAGATGCAGGAGATAAAGTTACGTGGAGTGAACTCTTTTAAAACATTTTTAGCTTATAAAGGTATGCGTTTAACTGATGAACATATGAGCGCAGTTATGCAAAAAGCAACTTCTATTGGTGCACTAGTTACTGCTCATTGTGAAATGGGGGAAGAGGTTGAGAAAAATGTTGCAGACTTTATTGCGGCGGATAGACTGGAGCCTGCATGTCATCCACTGACCAGACCTGCCAGATTAGAGGGGGAGGCTACAGAGCATTTTTTGGCCTTAGCCCATAAAAATAGTTGTCCAAGTTATGTTGTTCATATGACCTGTAAGGAGTCAGTTGATGCTTTAAGAAGTGCGAAAGGTCGTGGACAAAAATGTTACGGTGAGACTTGCCCACAGTACTTGATTTTAGATGACTCAGCTTATCAGCAGGAATTTGACCAAGCGTGCAAATATATTTTAAGTCCTCCTTTGCGGGCAAAGCATAATCAAAATCCATTATGGGATGCGATTGCTGATGGAACTATTGACGTTGTAGCAACAGACCATTGCCCATTTACACTGGAGCAGCGGGAAAAAGGACGTGATAATTTTACAAAAATTCCAAATGGGATTCCAGGAGTACAAGAACGAATGATTCTTATGTACTCTGAGGGTGTGGCGAAGGGGCGTATTTCACTACAGCGCTATGTTGAGCTGTGTTGTACAAATCCCGCAAAAATTTTTGGACTATATCCACAAAAAGGGACATTGGAAGTTGGTAGTGGTGGTGACTTTTTTTTACTAGACCCAAATAAACATTGGAAACTAGCTAATGAGCAGCTACAGCAAAATGTTGACTACTCTTGCTATGAAGGCCTGCAGATTCAAGGCCAAATTGTTGGTTGTTGGAATCAATAACTTCATGATAAGAATCATCTTTTGGTAAAATCAGTAAATACCATATCTTACAATCGCTAAATATTTTCTATTTGTTGTAAACGGTGTCACCATTTGGTAAAAGTTTATAAAATAGTCAATTTAAAATACTATATTAAGGAAAAATATGAAATTTTTAAAGATTGGATTAGTCTCTGTAGTTCTTAGTCTATCAATGATACTTCCGTATCAAACAACTGAAGCTAGCATTCCAATGTGTAAGAGTGATGTTATGAATATGGCGATGAAAATGGCTGATGAAATGTTTGGTATGGCATCAAAAGTACCTGTATTTGGTAGGTTTATGAGTAGTGCTCGTCGTAGAGTTATGGATACTGCTTTTGACGAAGTGTTAAAACATACTAGTTTAACTTTAGATTTTATGAGATGTGCATTACATAATAAGACTATTGTTAAGATGATGTTGCGTGCTTTGAAGTACTCCCCAGGGCTAATTGATGACATGGGCATGATGGCACGTTATGAACCTAAGTTTAATCCTCTCTTTGTTCTACTTGCCACTAGAAGTCACAGTGTTTCAGAGTATATTTTTAACAATATTAACCCTATGATTTATGACCATCTGACTTATGACATGATAGAGAATCCAGAGCTAACTGAAGAGTTTACCAAGCTTTTTATATCAGGATCTGCATATCACCTTACTCATAATAAGCGGTTTGTAGAATTCTTATTTGATTTTGATGATCCTAGTAATAATGATGATGCCATAGAACGAGCAACTGAACGATTTATTTACTCAGTATTTGGTAACTTCAATGCCGGCAATATGCTTGTTGATAGTTTGAGTAATTTAGATAGTGGACCATATAATATTTTAATGGATTTACTCTTTTTTGGAGAGCAAAGAACCAGTAATTATAGTATTGAAAAGGCTGAAGTGCTAAATACTCAAAGATTTTACAATACCTATGCAATGGTTGATGTATTAGCAGAAAAAATTATTCCTCATTTTGATAATACTGTGGGTATGGATCCAATCAGCTCTAATTTAGCAAATGCACTGGTTGCAAAACTTATGAGCCACTTAACAAATTCCACAGGGCTAACTGTCTATGGACAATCTTTTTTTCAGGCCATGATCTCGATGGCACAAGTACACCATAATAAAAATGCTTATATTGTGATAGGCTTTTTTGAAAAAATATTTCCAAGTGAAGCTTTTGAACAAGCTCCGGCAGCGCTAGAGCAGGCACCTGCTCCTCGAGATTACAAGACACGTAATGGTAATATTAAACTAGGAAACCACTGGTTTCCACCTAGTCTGCGCAGACTTTTAGATTCACTTTTATAATTATTTAATAAATATTGGTTGGTTAGTCGTTGAGAGTGACGGTGAGTATTTGTAGCCACCATCACTGAATTGTTCTAGATCAGCTGGCTTAGTGATTTTATTTTTTATAATATAAGCGGCCATCATTCCTCTGGCCCGTTTAGACATCATCCCAATACTTTTTATCTCTCCATTTTTATTTTGCTTAAACCCTGGTGTTATAACTCGGTCAGTAAAGTCAGATGTATCTATGGCCGCAAAATACTCTTGTGAGGCAAGATTTATAAGAATATTTTGTGTTCCTAAGAGCTGCTTAATTTCACTAGTAATATCCTGTTTCCAAAATTGGTATAAATTTTTTATTTGAGGGTTTATTTGAAACCTAGTACCCATTTCTAAGCGGTAAGGCTGGATTAGATCTAATGGAGAAAGGACACCATATAAACCTGAGAGAATTCGTAATTGTTTAGATGCATAGGAAATATTAGACTTGGAAAAAGAGCTAACATCAAGGCCTATATAGGTATCTCCTTTAAATGCTAATATCGCCTGCTTGGCATTTTTCTGGTTAAAGGGAGTTTTAAAATTGTGATATCGGGAGTAATTAAGTTCAGATAAATTATTACTGAGTTTCATAAGCTTACTAATATCGTCTGCAGAAAATTCTTTTAACTTTAATATTAACTGACTACTACGTTTTAGAAATTTTGGAATAGAGTACTCTATAGGATTTGTAGGTGGCGTGAAGTCTAATTTTTTAGCGGGAGAAATAATTGAGATAAGCATATGTTGTCCTAGTGGAAATCAGTATAATTAAAGGTATACCATACTATTTTGCCGCTTCATTAGCATTATTATTACAAGAAAAGATTGAATATTCAGCTAGTTAGAGGATAATAAGGCTAAGTCTTTGAAAAACTTACAAGAAACTACTATGTATTGCGTGAAATGTTAAAATATAGAGATACGAGCAGGAGGTTCTATGCGTTTTATTTTTCTTTCTATTTTAGTCATTTTCCTAGGATGTGGAAAAGAGGCTGCAACTGATCCAAACCTAACTGATGGAAGAGCTCCAATCGCAGGTTCTGTTTGTGAAAATGCTATAAGTGAAGCTGAGTTTTACCTTGGTGCTAGATTAGAGCAATATTTAGAAAAAAATTTTGATATCCCTGAAGATCTTGTGGGTGCTAGCTTCTCTCTAAGATATACAAGTAGTGATGAGCTACAAGGTTTTAAAAAGATAATTGAAGCTTCATTTGATAAATTTGATAAAGAACTCTTTGGAACTCGCTCTGTCGGTGTTACTGCTTCTTTGAATGAAAGTGTTACGCAGAGCGAGCATCTGTTTACTGCCTTACTAGGTATTCAAACTGCAGACAGTGTAAGAGAAAAGAGTATTGTAAAAGATTTGACTAAAACTTTTGCTGCAGGGACTGCCTGTGAAATAAGTTTAAATTTTAATGCTGCTTGGAAATATACCCAAGAACGTACATCTGTAGAGGGAACTGTCGCACTAACTCAACGCAGTGAAAATGACTTTTTACTGCCACTCGGACGTCTATATTTTACGCGCCTAGGTCCAGGAAATAGTGAACAGAAATTTGCAGTTGTTATTAAAGATGGAAACTATATTTTTACACAAGGTATTCCAGCAGGAAATTACCAAGTAGAGCTAAATGAGCCTGTTAGCCCTAATCATCGTATTTTAAATGAAAACTTAGTCATAAAGCCGGTTGCTGAAAGTATCTATAATTTTATTACTAGCTTCCCATGCCGCTGGAATGTATTTATTGATGGAAAAGTGGAAGAGTATGAAAAGAAATTTATTTTTTGGGGAACTTGGGAAGAGAGACTAAGTGGAAATGCTTTTTGGAGTATGATGCCGATAGCTTCAATTGATGGATGCTACAGTAAGCTTCCTTATGAAGATAGTGATAATGCGATGAGAGTATATAATTACCGCTATAACTTACGTACTGATATTACAGGTTTTGCCTCTTCTCCAAATTTAAAGATATATAAAGATACTCCTGAGGGAGAATTTAAGATGTTTCTAGGTATTGAGCTATTCGATAATATTGATTTTGGTAATGGAAAAACAGATTATCTAACTATCGTAAATAGCTGCGAGAATGGTGGACGAGACTCAGAGATTCAGGGATGTTATCTTGCTAATCTTGGAGGATTTTTAAAAGCAGGACAAGCCTTTACCATCAACGCTAATAAAGAGATCGACGAACAGGCTCGTGCAACATTTTCAATTCGCTTTGAACCAGTGTTTTAAAACTTATCCCACAATCTGGCGCAAGCTTCTTGCGCTTTAGCCATTACCTGCTCTTCATCAATCATTGTTAGTTTTTTATTTTCCATTAGCACTTTTCCAGAAGCGATAGTTGTATCAACCCATTCTTGTGAGAGGCCAAAAATAAGGTGACCTAAGAAACTATCTTCAGTAAAAGGTGTTGGACTGTGATAGTCCATAAGAACTATATCTGCAGCGGCTCCGGCCTTAAGTTCTCCTAAACCAAACTCTTTCCAAAAAATATTAGCGATATTGCGATTACCATGAATCAACGCATTAGTAGTCTCCATAAAACCAATACTTGGATTTTTCTGCGTAAGCTTGTTGATCCATAGGGCACTACGTAGCTCCTCCAGCATATTTAAAGTCATCGCATCCGTACCAAGACCCACATTAATATCAAGCTCACTCATTTTAATAAGGTTTGTAACACCGACAGCATTGTTCATATTAGATTGAGGATTAATAACGACATTGGATCGACTTTCCATAATCAAATGCAACTCATGCTCATTAAGATGAATTCCATGTGCCAAGATAGTCTTCTCTCCTAAGAGTTCTGCTTTAAATAAGCGTTCAACGACGCGAGTACCATGCTCTTTGACCGTTCTTATTTGATCACTAAGGTCTTCAGCACAGTGAATATGCACACCAGCACCGAGTTGGTGGATAACTTTGGTTGCTTTTTTTAAGGTCTCCTGTCCAATTGTAAATGAGGCATGCATGCCAAACATCGCTCGTAGCTGTGGATCATTGTCAGTTTGGCATTGACGGATAAATGCAGCATTTTCCTCAATACCCTCTAGCGCAATTTTTTCACCATCACGATCTGACAGTTCATAACAGAGGTTTGCACGAAGCCCACACTCTTTTACTGAGCTGGCAATCTTTGCTAAGGAGCCTCTGATCGCAAAAGGAGAGGCATGATGGTCAATGATTGTGGTTGTGCCATGTTTGATAGCAGAAATATTGGCAATCATGGCACTATAATATGAGTCTTCTAAGCTTAATTTACGATCTAGCTTCCACCAGAGATTATCTAGCACCTCTTGAAAATTATATGAAGGAGCAACTTTATACAGACCACGTGCCATGCTTGAATAGTAGTGCATATGCGTATTAATAAATCCTGGCATTATTACTTTGCCATGAGCAATAATCGTTTTATCAACTTCGATATTGTCCATGGAGTTAGTAGGAGCAATTTTTGCAATTTTGTCGTCCTCAATGAGGAGAGAGTGGTTTTTTAAAACTCTATTTTTCTGGCCTAAGGTAACCACTGTACCATTTTTAATAAGAATTTTCATTGTGATCCTTTCATTTCAAATACTAAATAATAGTAAAAAGCTTCTAGATTGCAAACAAAAGCTTTAAAAGGTGACAATTATCACCAAAGCATTATATAACTCAACTTCCAGTTAATGAGTTAAGGAATCGCATGGCAAATTATGAAGAGCTCTATAATAGATTAAAAAAGAATCAAAAAAAGAGAAAGCCATTTTTGAAGCAGCTAGAGATTGAAGCATACAGACTGTATGACCGAGATATTCCAGCATATCCATATGTGATTGACCGATATCAAGATTACTTTTTTGTTTATGAAAAAGGAAAAAAAGATATCGATCGCCAGCTTATTTTTCAACACCAAAAAGATGTAGCCACTGCTATTGAAGAACTATTTGGTGTTGAGCAAGAAAAAATTATATTCAAAAAAAGAGAAGAGAAAAGTGGCAAGCAACAGTACGACAAATTAACCACATTTCACTCACGTAATTCGGGCAAGGAGATTATCGTAAAAGAGGGGGGCGCTAAGTTTATCTTAAAACCCTTTGACTATCTCGATGTGGGACTTTTCTTAGATCATCGACCTATTAGGGCAAAAATAAAAAAAATTGCCCAGGGTAAAAAATTATTAAATCTGTTCTCATATACTTCTAGCGTAAGCGTTCATGCTGCACTCGGAGGGGCACAGACTATTAGCGTTGATAAATCTAAAAAATATCTTGAGTGGTCGAAACAAAACTTTGCGATCAATGATATTGATCTAAGTAACCATCAATTTGTTGCTGCTGACACATTTGAATTTCTAGATATGTGTTTAGATAAGTTTGATATTATATTTATAGATCCTCCAACATTTTCCAATGAGAAAAAAAAGCAGCTTCTTTTTGAAGTTGAAAAAGATCATGAGATGTTAATTGCCAAGTCGATGGATCTTTTGCGGCCGGAAGGTATTTTAATATTTTCAACTAATAAAAGAACCTTTAAACTAAGTGAGAAATTAAAAGAGATCTTATGGTGGAGTGAGATCACCAAAAAAACAATCCCTTTTGATTTTGATGATAAAAAAATTCATTATTGTTTTCAATTTCAGCATAAGGAGTAGCCGTGAGTGAAGTATGTTTGTGTGGTAGCCAAGTCGAGCAGAGTAAATGTTGTGACCCTTTTTTAACAGGACAAAAATGGCCTGCCACCCCAGAAGAGTGTATGCGTGCACGTTATAGTGCTTATGTGACTTCTAATATCGATTTTATAAAAGCAACGCAATCTTCATCAAAAAGAGAAGAGGTTAATTGGGACGATACTCAAAAATGGGCTGATAATGCTACATGGAAGGGACTTGAAATTGTTGCTGCTAAAGATAATCAGGTTGAATTTATTGCCCATTACGACATGGATGGCAAGAACGTTGATCACCATGAACTAAGCACTTTCATTGAAGAAGATGGTAAGTGGTTTTTTGATGATGGGGGCATAGTACAAGGGCAAATTCGCCGTGACGGTGACAAGGTTGGTAGAAATGATCCATGTCCTTGTGGTAGTGGTAAAAAACATAAAAAATGTTGTTTGAATAAGTAGGAGATTGATAGATGAAAGTTGATGTTAATTTTGGTGAAGGAAAAAAAATATCTGCAAGCTTTAATGGCTTTACTGTCGACAGCGACCAGGCAATTGCATCTGGTGGTGGAGCGACTGTACCTGAACCGTTTGATTATTTTGATACTGCACTGGCACTATGTGCTGGACACTATATTAAATCATTTTGTGATGGACGAAATATATCTACAGAAGGAATTGAGATTTCTCAAGACTCAACAAAATCTGAAGATGATAAGTATAAGCGACACTATACCTTAACAGTTAAGCTACCTGAGAGTTTTCCTGATAAGTATAAACGTGCTGTCCAAATGGCAGCAAGTAACTGTTCAGTGAAAAAAGTAGTTATGGCAGCTCCAGAGTTTACAATAAATGTAATAAAGTAGATGGCTAAGTACCTAGAATATTGGCTAGAAGTAATTTTATTAACCCAAATAGAGGTAATTTATTGATATTTTTACCGCAATGCGTTAATATCGAAGCTTAGGGATTCTTTCACTTTTTTGTTATGGTACGTTTCTACTCTCTGTCCGTTAGCTGAAAACAAAAAAGTGACTAGCCGGAATGCAAGGCACTCTTAAAAAGTACACTCCATTTTAATTATTTGAGCAGATCTCTGTGTGGGCAGTCCTGTTGTAAAATAATTGAATGCGTACTGCTTAAGACGACCTTTTGTAACCGCCTGAGACGGAGAATAGTCATGGGCCACTTCTGGAATGCGTTGTTTTTAGTATTTATGGCTTTGGGGATGATGTCATGCGAACAAGCAGACTTCTACAAAAAACCAGAGTTAATTTCAGCCGATTTTAAGGATAAGTACTATCCTAAAGATGAGGAGACACCTTTTGACATTGGACCAGATCCTGTTGCAATAACAGATCCTGCTCCAGCTGTTGATCCAACCCCTGTGGTAATAGTGCCACAACCAATTATTGAAGAGCCAATTGCCGTTACTCCTCCAGTTGTTGAAGAGCCAATTGCAGTTGCTCCACCAGTTGTTGAAGAGCCAATTGCAGTTACTCCACCAGTTGTTG
>DAOWEO010000077.1 GCA_030638415.1 Bdellovibrionales bacterium
GGTATAAAGATTGATGACTAACGGTTACAGTTCGATAATCATTCATACTTACTATTGCTATGCCTCCGGTATGGGCTCATGAGCTATGTAAAAATTAGAAATAAAAAAGCCCCAGCGATTAAACTGAGGCTTTTATTTGGTTGGACATTGTGATCACTAAACGAACCGAGCTTCCTCACTCCTAAGTTCTTAATTGAATTTGAGTTTTTTTATTGAAGTGAGATATTTCTCAATAAACTCATAGTTTCATGCGAGATTCTCAGATATTTAAATTAGCAAGTAGCTTTAAGGAAAAAACTAGCTGAGGAAAAAATCACTTCAATAAACCAAACTTAGACATAGTATAAATAGGAGTATAGGGAATTGTTATTTCTCCATCCTCAAGATTGTCCTTGTATTTAAATTTTGTTTGAATAACCATATCGTAATCACCCATAAGAGAGGAGATATCAGTAGAGGTGAAATCTTCAAGCTGCTCTAAATTAAAAGTAGGAATGAATTTTTTCCAACTTTTAAGGTATGAGTGAATAAAATAATCACTAAGGTTAAGTCCAAACATAAATGATGATTTATCTAGTATGGTGTAAACTTGATATGGATTAGCAGAACTCGCAATATCTTTAAAATAGATGATATTGGTTGTAATCAGTTCAATCTTGGAATCCTCCTCAAGATAGTCCTCATATAGTTCTTGTAGAAATGGAATATTGTAAGCAACTCTTTGAAGATCAGTTTTTTCTGATCTAATAGGAACTTCTCTATCAAGAGTGGGAGTATTGTGTAAAACACTAAATAAATCAGTCTTGCCACACCCTTTTTCTAGAGTTGAAATTAGAGCTTTAAGTTTTGGAATAGTATTCGATTTGACTTCTGCTATATCAACTTCACGCTCAAGTACATTTCTAAGTTTTATAATGTGAAAGTCTGGTGATGAGTCTTTTTTTAGTTCAATAATCTCTTTAAGTTGAAAACCGATATTTTGTAGATCTTTGATCTCTTGAGCGTCACCAAGTTGATTTTTATTATAGAATCTCTAATTGTTATCTTTTCTTGTTGCAACAAGTAAGCCTTGCTCCTCAAGATATCGGAGCATTCTAATAGAGAAACTACTTTGTTTTGAGAACTCACTTATTTTTAACATTTGCACTCCTTAATTGTAACAGTTGCTAATAACATTATCTACTATGACATGGTGTGAGGCTCAAGAGAAAAAAATAAATTTTTAGGTGTAAGCACAATGCTTGGTCAAGGAAAGTGGTATTCTAAGAGTGTAAGTGACTTGACTAGTAAGTAGTAGTTTAGACCAAAAAAGCCCCCAATTAAGGAGGCTTTTCAAGCATTGAGGAACTTTGGTTCGTTCAATGTTGCGATGGTGGGACATGCTGGAGTTGAACCAGCGACCGCCCGGTTATGAGCCGGGAGCTCTAACCAACTGAGCTAATGTCCCATAATTGGTCATTGAAGTTATAACCTGTTATAGTTCTCATTGACAACCTTTTTTGATAGTAACGCTATGAGTAATGAGATCAACTTTTTTAAATATACTGCAGCTGGGAATGATTTTATTCTAGTTGAGGCAGACGATAATTTGTCCTTTAGCCAAGAACAGATTGTGCATCTATGTCATCGAACTAAGGGAGTTGGTTCCGATGGACTCCTTCTTTTTAAGCCACTTGATCAGAATTTCGATTATGAGATGATTTTTTTTAATCCAGATGGATCTAGTGCCGAGATGTGTGGAAATGGAGCGAGGGCCATGCTGCACTTTGCTCATGGGTATTTTAAGCGTAGTGGAAAATTTAATTTTATAGTTGGTGATAAGCACTACCTCGGTAATGTGGATGATACATATCAAATTAATATGGGCAAAGTGAAATCAACAGATATTGATTTTGCAGATTTAGTATTAGATGGAACTGATTGTGTAGCACTTAATTCAGGAGTTCCACACGCTATAATTGCACAAGCAGATATCTATAGTGGTGAGTTTATTAAGCAGGCGGAGAAAATTCGTTGGGATAAGCGTTTTGTGAGCGGCACAAATGTAGATGTAATTAATTATGATAAAGTATCTCACTCTATTGAAGCTCGGGTATTTGAAAGAGGGGTAGAAGGGGAAACGGAGTCTAGTGGAACAGGGGCGACGGCGTGTGCTGCCGCAGCAAGTATTTTCTATTCATTTTCACCAAATTGGAAAGTAGATGTTAAGATGAAAGGAGGTACTTTGCATATTTTTGAAGATAGTAAAAAAGATATTTGGATGAGTGGCCCCATTAAGCAAAGCTACAGAGGTATTATCTCTTTATGAAATTATTCATTTTGTCCTTATTCATGATTCCTCAATTGGCAGTTGCATTTTTTCAGACTGATGTGTCATTAATCTATAAAAAGAAGGTTGAAGATGGTCTGGTACTTACTCAAGAGTTTCATAAGACTGTAAATGGTCGTTCTGGAATAATTATTCCAATTAAAACTAAAATTGGCATATTGTGTAATCTTAAGGTGCGCTTTAAAGATGAGTTTCCTGATTATGGACCAAGTGATATGCTAAGTGTTGATGTACAGATAAAAAATATAAAACTTGATAAAGAGCTATTTTTTAAAAAAAATATTCAACTGCATCTTAATGAATCCCATACATTTAACTTCTCTTCCGAAAGAGGAGATGAGCTAACCCTCAAAATACTTCCAAAAGTTCTCTAACGATGAAAGAGCGAGTTGATCTTTTATTGGTTGCAAAGGGGCTAGCCGCTACAAGATCTAAGGCTAAGCTGATGATTAAGAGTGGACATGTATTTTCTAATGAAAAGCAGATTAAAAAAGCCGGAGAGATGGTTGAAGCTGATGGACTTCGAATTACAGAGGAGTTCAAATATGTAGGTCGTGGTGGTTTCAAGCTGGAAAAAGCTTTAGAGCAGTTTAATATCAATTTAGTAGATAAGATAATTGCAGATATTGGAGCCTCCACAGGAGGGTTTACTGATTGCTGTTTACAGCAAGGTGCAAAGAAAGTGTATGCTGTGGACGTAGGACATGGGCAGTTAGACCCAGCACTTGTTAAGCATTGTGATGTTATTAACATGGAAGGACAAAATGTTCGCCAGCTTGAAAGTGTTGGTGAGAAAGTAGATTTTTGTGTTGCAGATCTCTCTTATATTTCATTAAAGCTTGTTGTAGAAAAGATGTTTTATTTTTTGAAACCAAGTGGAGCATGTATAACACTGTTTAAGCCTCAATTTGAAGTAGGTAAAAATAAAATTGGTAAAGGTGGTATTGTGAAAGATAAGCTCTTGCACCAAGAGGTCCTGAAGGATTTTTTCATGTGGTGTTTGAGTAAAAAAATTCAGGTACATGGAATTACACTTTCTCCAATTACTGGGAAACAAGGTAATTCTGAATATCTTTTATATCTAAATAAGGTTAGCCAGGGGTTAAGCTTTGAAGAATTTGTAACTATTGTAGAGGAATTAATATGTTAAAATCAGTTTGTATTTTTTGTGGTTCATCTCCAGGTAAAAATAAGCAATACGTTAAAGTTGCCAAGCGTTTAGGTGCGTTTATGGCACAGAATGATTTTCGCCTAATTTATGGTGGAGCCTCAATTGGGATAATGGGAGCTATTGCAGAAAAAATATTACAAGACAGTGGTGAGGTTGTGGGGATTATGCCTCAGTCTATAATTGATTTAGAGGTCGCGCATAGTGGTCTCTCAGAGTTTATAAAAACGGAAAGTATGCATGAGAGAAAAAATCTTATGCATGAGATGAGTGATCTTTTTATAGCTCTTCCCGGTGGAATGGGTACAATGGATGAGATATGTGAAACCATTACTTGGGCACAGTTAGACTTTCACCAAAAGCCAACGATTATTTTTAATTTTGAAGGATATTATGATCACTTTATTGCTCATATTCATCAGATGAATAAAGAAGGTTTTTATGCTGATGAGCACTTGAAGCTATTTAAAGTTTGCAATAGCTATGAAGAGCTGGAAGCACTACTTGTGAGCCTCAAAGGATAGTCGATGAGTTGTTATGAGTATAAGAAAAAATCCCCTAAAATAGGTAACGAGTGTTTTCTTGCTGCAAGTGCAGATGTTATTGGAGATGTAGAGATCTTTGATAATGTGAGTATATGGTTTAACTGTGTGGTTAGAGGTGATGTTGCTCCAATTAAGATAGGGGAAAATAGTAATATTCAAGATCTGTCGATGTTACATGTAACAGGTAATATTCCTTTGAATATTGGAAAAAATGTAACTATTGGTCACAGAGTTGTGCTGCATTCATGTACAGTAGAAGATAGTTGCTTAATTGGTATGGGAGCAATCATTTTAGATGGTGCAGTAATAGGGGAACATTCACTTGTTGCTGCAGGTAGTGTTGTGCCTCCTGGAAAAAAATATCCTGCAGGCAGTTTTATTATAGGTAGTCCTGCTATTTTAAAGCGTCAGCTTAGTGAGCAAGAGCTAGTAGAATATGGGCAGCATTATCGCAGTTATGTGCAGACGAAAGATGAGTATTTAAATGAAGTGAGGATTTTGTAGTGTATATATATTTGATATTAGCATTAGTTCAGCTACTTTTTGCACTGAATTTTTTAGCAACGAAAGTATTAATGAATCATCTGGCCACCTTTGACTGGGCATTAGTTCGTTTCTTTGGAGCAAGTATTGGAATGGTACTAATTGCTTTTATATTTCACCGTACTAATTGGCCTAAAATATCCTTTAAATATCTTTGGCAGGTTGCACTGCTGGGCCTTGTTGGGATTGTCTTTACTCAAGTTGCATTTATTAAGGGTATTTCTCTTACTACTGCAACGAATGCTTCTATTTTGGCAACGATGATTCCAATGTTTACACTTTTAATTGTTGTTTTGCGTGGAGAGGAAAAATTAACTCTTAAAAAGTCTCTAGGTTTTTTTCTTGCATTTATTGGAGTACTTATTATTCAAAAAATTGAGCAGTTTTCTTTTGCAGATAAAACAGTCGTAGGAAACTCATTTATATTGCTTAGTACATTTTGTGTTGGTTTAGTTCTGTCATATAGTAAGAGCTTTTTTAAAAAGCATGATCATGTGTGGTCTACAGTTTTAATGTTTTTCTTTGCAACACTATTTATGGTTCCATTTAGTTATTTTGATGGGACAAATTCCACCATGGAGCTTGTTGATAAGAACTTATGGGCATACGCCCTATACTCAATAATTGGTGGAACTGTTTTAACCTACTTTTTAGGAAATTGGGCACTAACTAAGATTGAGGCAGCGAAGGTTTCCTTGTTTGTCTATTTACAGCCACTCTTTTCAGCAGCACTGGCATTTGCATTTTTAGGTGAACAGTTTTCTTGGAGAGTACTATTTTCTTTAGGATTCATTTTTTCAGGATTTCTACTTGCCTTAGAAAAAAGAGATCAGCGGGAAGATAACTGATAGACCATAAGTTTGAGCATAGTCATTTTCAAATCCCCATTCAATGTAGTTTGCCTCAACCATTACTCTTTTTCCAAAGCGTACCCAAGCATTTGTATATTTAATTGAATCATTGGTTGAAAAAAATACACCTCCACCTAACAGATAATTTTTAATACCAAAAGGGTGTTTATAGGTAATCTCAGCTCCTTGAGGAGCAATATATTGATAGGTATATCCACTTTCTCCTGGGTGCTTAAAAGAGATATGCTGAATTCCAAGTAGTGCTATAATTTGAATATTATTATTATAAATACGGGCTAGATCATAAGCAAGATAGAGTCCGAAATTATTAAATAGGCTCTCCTTCTTTTTAGAGAAGGAGTCGAAAAACCTAAAAGAACTATTAGCAGTAAGGTCAACCTTGCCATAAAGGCTAGCATTTAAAACAATAGCATCTGTTGCAGCAGAATCCGTTGTCGAAGTCTTAAAAGGATAGGGCCCAAGGCCTAAAGCTGTTTTTACGCGGTGAAGTTTTTTGGGCAGAGTTACAGATATTTTTAAGTTTGCTTGTTTTTCTTCTCTATTTGATAGGGGAATATTTGCAATAGATGTTTTAGTGAAAGTTGTAAGATACAGGGGAGAGTGTTTTTTTGTAGAAATTTTATAATTAGGAGTGATCCAATGTACTTCAAGTTTTGGGCGTTCATTACCAATTCCGCCAATTTTATTGAGTGTGCAAAACATCGATAAATACTGGTTATTAAAATTAAGGACTTTGAGTTTATATGCTGTACAAGATGAGTCTATATAGTGAGATTTGATACCTTTTTTAGGTACAGCTACAACATCGATTGTTGTGACAACATCACCATTTTTTAACATATTTATGTGGGTAAGCTGAAATAACTGTATAGATAAAGAGAAAGTATAAATAGCCTTCTTACTATTGTATGAGGGAATATGAGTTGTCTTTTGATACTCTATATAAGGCATTGTATGGGGACAATCTTTTATTTGAATAACCATTTCAGCCTGAGGTGTATAGATATTTTCTTTGGTTCGTACCCAGCGCAAACTACCTTTAATAAAAGATGCTTTGATGTTTTTACTATTCTTTGCAAAGATAATTTTAAAATTCTTTAGACTTAAATCAAGGTAACTCTGTCCAATTTGTACTTGGCCATTCTCAAAACTTACAAATGATCTGTCACTTGCATGAGCAAGTGAGGAGTTAAGCAGAACTAAAAGTAGTAGTAATATTTTCATTTGTTCTTTTTTAATTTTACTTCATTTTTATTATATACAATTGATTTTGCAGGAACAGATTTAGTAACCCAGGTGTTACCTCCAATAATCGCATCTTCACCAATGGTCGTTTCACCACCAAGTACTGTTGCATTAGAGTAAATCACTGCACCATTTTTAATAGTTGGGTGTCGTTTTTTATTTTGCAGACCTTTGCTGACACTAAGTGCACCTAGAGTAACACCTTGATAAATCTTTACATTATCTCCAATGAGGCATGTTTCACCTAAAACGACTCCTGTTCCATGATCAATAAAGAAGTGTTTACCAATGGTAGCACCTGGGTGAATATCAATTCCTGTTAGCTGGTGGGCATATTCACTTAGTATCCGAGGAAAAATAGGAATATCCATATTGTAAAATACGTTGGCAATGCGGTAGATTGCAATTGCTTTAAATCCTGGATAGCAGGTAATAACTTCATCTAGACTTTGTGCTGCGGGGTCACCTTTGAAAATGGCTGTTGCGTCAAGATCAATACTCTCTTGAATCTTTGGCATCTGTTTTAAAAAGTTTTGGCAGATTTTCTCTTTATTGCTGAGACTACCCTTTCTTTTAAGCTCAATATTAGTTAAAATTTCACAGAGATGAATTTTTAGATACCGAAGTTGGTTTTCAACTTCGGCGTAGCTTTTAAAATGTTTATTACTCAGTTGAGGATAGAGAAGTTCTAAAAAATCTTTACCAAACAGATGTATTTTTCTGGCATTAAAATATACTTGGTTTCTTTTATATTTCAGATCAAAAATATTTTTAGCAGTGCTGGTTATCTCTTTTTCAACCATAATTAGTCCTTAGTTATAAAACTCGGTGAGGTAAACTTTCATTCCTTGATGATTGTGAAATCTCAATATGATCAAGTTTACGCTGTAACTCTCTTATTGTCGATGCTGCACTATCGGTACTCGGTGCACCGATCTCCCTTATTTTATTTTTAATTTATTATTTGGAAATGTACTCTTTAACTGCCATGGTGTGTTCCTCTAAGTTGTGAAATGTTTGTAATATTGTTTTTTTGCATGAAATGGTCTAATTCTAGATTAATCTTCCTTACCATAAATGGTCCTTGGTAAATTAAACCAGTATACAGTTGTACCAGACTAGCTCCATGACGTATTTTATCTATAACGTCTGCGGTGTTCATAATACCACCAGCACCGATAATGGGGAGTTTGCCAAATGTCTGCTGGTATACTTCGCCAATTACTTGGTTAGACCTCTGATGTAATGGTGCTCCACTTAGTCCTCCGATACCAATTGTACCAAGAGTCGTGGGAGAAGTTTTGAGATTACTTCTATTCGTTGTGGTATTGCCTATAATAAATCCATCAATTTTATATTTAGTAATTGTAGCGACTAAAGTATGTATCTCATTTGAGCTTAGGTCAGGGGATATTTTAACTAATGTTGGCCTACTTGACTCTATATTGGTGATTGCCTCTAGTAGAGCCTCTAGAGATTTTGTATCAGATTCAAAAGTCTTTCCCTCTGCTGTATTAGGACAGCTGATATTTAAAGCAGTATATATCCCATAATTATTGAGTTGCTTGTAACTGGAAATGAAATCGTCTATACCTCTATTTCCTATAATAGTTGGAGAGTGTGTTTTGGCAATGTTTACGGCAAATGGTAGTTGTGGAGATAGTTTTTTTAGCTTTTGCGATACGCTGCGTGCTCCATCGTTGTTAAGCCCCATTCTATTGATAATTGCTTCATCTTTAGGAAGACGAAAAATACGAGGTTGAGGATTACCTGGAGAAGGTAGAGCCGTTATGGAACCAATTTCAATAAAACTAAAGCCCAGGGCATGTAGCAAGGGAATTAGGTCTCCATTTTTATCAAAACCTGCAGCTAGTCCAATCGGGTTAATAAAGTGTGATCCCCAAAAAAATTGCTCTAGGCGTGGCGAAGTTTTGGTACAGTATGTTTTAAGAGTTGGTAAAAGTTTGGTTTTTTGTAGGTGCCGACCTGCCCAAAAAACTTTATTATGTATTTTTTCTGGGTCTTGTTGAAACAGTAGGGAGCGTACTGTTTTATACAGCATTAAATATATGGTTCAATAGATTTAATAATTTTTTTAGTCTCATTTATTCTCTCTTGTTTTGTTGGAAAGGTACTTATTGCACGTCCGATGACTAGTAGGTGTGATCCATTTTGTATTGCTTGTTCTGGTGAGCATACCCTTTTTTGATCTGCTCCTACTTGTTGGTTACTTCCTGAAATACCCGGTGTAATGGTCATAAAATCGCTGGTATGATGTTTATAGATATTGGGTAGATCTTGTGCGGAGCAGACGACACCGTCTAATCCTCCGAGAGCCGCAAGCTTACTTAGGTGAGTGACGTGGTGCTCGAGTGTATTGGAAGTACTTAATGTTTGAGTAAGTTGTGTTTGGTCCATACTGGTTAGAATTGTAACACCAATTACTTTAGGCATCATGCAACCTGCGAGGCTCGCTCCCTCTTTGGCTCCTTCTAATGCTGCTTGCATCATATCTTTTCCACCTAAAGAGTGAACATTTAAGATGTCTACTCCTAGTTTTGCAATTTTCAACGACGCCTCCCTGACGGTTTGTGGTATATCGAAGAATTTCATATCCAAAAAAACTCTTGCTTGTTCTTGCTGGATAACTTCAATAACTTTTGGGCCAAAGGTGGTAAATGCTCCAAGGCCAATTTTAAAAAAATCAATATATGGTGATAACTCTATAACCCTTGCTCTAATTTCATCAAGGCTAGTAAGATTGTCAAGGGCAAGGCAGATCTTTGAACCTGCCAGTGTTGTGCTCTTTTGTTTCAGAGTTCAATCCTCTCTTTATAGTTTTGTTCAAATTCTTTTTCTAATTTTTCTTTAATCTCATCACTTGATTTTAAAAACTTAAAGGCTTCAGGCACAAGTTCAAATGCGTCACTTAGGGCAAAGTACTTTATTCCCATTGCTTCTACTAAGTCCTTAACCTGATTTTTATCTCTATTTCTCTCTGCTCGGTCACTAAGTACGATAACAGCTGTTATTTCAAGATCGTCACGCTTGCGTAAGACTCGTAATTTTTTAAGAATTGTTGCTCCTGTGGTTACCACATCTTCTAGAATTAAGGTCTGACCTTTTGGACGACCAATAAATTCTCGACTACGCAGTGGACCATGTTTTTTGACCATACCTCTGCCCATTGGAAGAAGGTGGCTGCCTTTTTTATAGTTTTTTGAAAGATTTGCCCATTTGAATTGAGAGATAAGGGCAAGCTTGGTCCCACCCTCTGGAATACCATAAATACAGTCAGGATTTAAATTGTTATCGAGTAAAAATCGAATGACGTAATCAGACATTTGATCCATAAGATAGACATCTTCAGTAGCCTCTCTCCAATTTATATACCAGTTAGATAATTTTCCAGAGGTTAGTCGAATTGGTGAATCATAAAACCCAACAATATCATTTTCTAAAATAAATGATATAAACTCTGCATGGTTAAATTCAGAATAATCAGCTATCGATTTCAATTTCATCTCCTGTCATTAAAAGTTCACAATAGTGGCAATGAACTTTTAGGGGCTGTTGTGATTCTACAATAAAAGTTTCCTTACAATATTCAAGATGATATTTCCTAGAAATGCAACGTTCATTTTGACAAATCAGGTGTCCTTTTAAAATAGTTGGTAGGTAAGTTTTCCCTTTTTTAACTACTTGCCTCTGTTCAATATAATTAATGGTGTGATTTGGTGATACTAGAGAAATTTTATATAGTTCCTGAGGGGTCAATTTGGAATCATGGATGGCCAAAACATCTTTTCTTCCTAGTTTGTTACTGCGTATGTTGGAGCAGATAACAATCTCTTTATCTCTAATCTGGTCTAGTTTTAGCAAGCTATGTATACGTATTGCGCTGCCAGCTGCTAAGTGATCAATTAAAATTCCGGTATCAAGGCGATAAACGAGTTTCTCACCCATTTTTTTACCGTCAATAACTTTCATTTTTTTAAAGAGCTTCTCTTTTGGAGAAGAGTTTGTCTTTCGACCTTTTAACTCACGCTTAATTAATGCCTGAAGTATTGCTTCACGCATATAAAGACCATTCTCTGCTTGTATAAAATAGCTGGCATATGGAGTACTATCAACATCAGGGTGGACTTCGATATTATTTTTATCTCGAGGAAGTGGGTGTAAAATAGCTAGGCTTGGTAAGCATTTTCTAAGCATATTTTTTTCAAGTAAAAATTTACCACCGATTTTTTTATATTCTATCTCTCCTTCAGCTCCAGAAGGAAAGCGCTCACGTTGAATTCTTGTCATATAGATAACGTCTTGAGTGGGAATAATCTCTTTAAGTGTTTTGGCAAATTTAACTGTTCTTCCACAGTGTTCTTCATACTGTTCTACACGCCAGCTAGACATACCTAGTGTCGGAGGTGAGACAAGTGTAACTTGGGTATCAAACAGTTCTAATGCTTGTAAGAGTGAATGGACAGTGCGTCCATATTTAAGATCACCAACAAGTGCAATTTTTAGCCCATCAAGTGTATGAAATTTTTCATAGATGGTCATAAGGTCTAGCATGGCCTGAGTTGGATGGCAGTTACTACCATCTCCGGCATTGATTACTGGTATATCTAAATTATCACCAAGAAAGCGTGCGGAACCAGCTAGAGAGTGGCGGATGATAAGTGCTTTTACTCCGTATCCTTGAAACATTTTTGCAGTGTCTAAAAGAGGCTCTCCTTTTTTTACAGATGTTCCTTCAGAGCCACTAAATCCAATTATTTCAAATCCTAAATTTATTGCTGCGGTCTCTGAGCTTACTCTTGTACGAGTAGAGTTTTCAAAAAATAGAGATGCTATCTTTTTTTGATTTGCAGGTTGAACAATATGGTTATTTTTACGTCCGATTGCCTGATTGATAAGATGTAAAATATCTTCTCGGGTAAAATCTCTTATTGTAACAAAATCTTTCATAACATCTCCTGCAAAGAAAAAGGTTAGTCAAATTGTGGATAGATCTGGTTAATAGTTGAAAAATGTTTATCTAAAAAAGGACTCCATCTATTTTTAGTATATAGATCATCTGTAGTTAACTGCTTATCTTGGTTGCCATAAATTATGTTAATAAGTCCGTAATATCCCATTTCTAATTTTCCAAAATTATGCTTTGAAAACGGGTTAATAAATTGTCCCGGATTGTAACAACTCATTTTATATAAGGTTACTGGACTTATATTATGCTTATCAATTAGATCTCCCACAACAAGAGAGAAAGTATCTAAACCTGTAATTCCAGATGCTCCTGCATCTTTTTCACTAAGTGAGTGGGGTGCGTGATCTGTTGCTATAAAATCAATATTACCTTTTTTAAGCTCTGCTAATAAAAAATATCGATCTTCTTTAGACCTGATTGGTGGATTAACTTGTAGCATTTTTAGATCTTCATTATTAACACTTTCAGTATCAAAATATAGGTGGTGTGGAGTAACTTCCACTTTAATATCTAGCCCATCTGCTTTTGCCTGTAGGCAGAGCTGAAGACCTTGCTTAGTTGATAGGTGGCAAATAATAGTATGAAGATTATATTTTTTAGTTAAGCGAATAGCAGTTTTAATAGCCGATATTTCTGCTTTTGCAGGCCTCCGTTGCTCATGGGTACTTTTATTAGCTGATATTTTTAAAATCTCTGGATCTTCACAATGAAAACTAATATGTTTCTCTTCATATCTTGCTAATACAATATCTAATTGCTCTTCAGTTTGGAAAAATAGTTCCCCAATACTAGGACTCATATAGACTTTATATGGAAGTTTATGGCCATGGATGGGATAAGTTTCAGTACCAATACCAATATATGGAATGACTTCAACTGCAGCCTTATGCTCAATAAGCATTTGCTTTTTTCTCCAACTATTGAGATCAATTGGGGGTTCATGATGATTTGGCATATCCATAACGGCGACCACTCCACCATTTAGTGCCGCCTGAGACATGGAGCGGAAATCTTCTTTATAGTTGAACTTCCCACTATTATCTTCTCTAGCATGAATGTGAATATCAACAAACCCTGGAAATATTAGATCAGTGTCAGATAGTACTAAGTGAGGAGAGTCCGTTAGTTTTTTTTCTACATCTAAAATAAGGCGGGAGTAAGGATCAATGGCGACTTGTTTGGTTTGAATACCTGCGAGTGATACACAAGGCCCTTCAATCACCAAACTATTGCTACTTGTTGTCATAAGTATTTTTCACTCTCGTATACAAAATATGAAATTTCAGGCCGTTCGTAGCAAGTGATCATCTAAAAAACCTTTGCTTTACATTTATAATAATTATTTGATTTAGCATAAGGATTGTAAAGAAAAAAAACTTAATTAAGCAGTTCATGGATAAGCACGTATGGTTGAACAATTAAAAATGAAAACTTTTTTTCCATGCTTTTTTCCATCTCGTTTAGAAAGTCTTGATCTGGTTTTTGTATAGCTTTGTCATTAATCCATATTGCAACCAGCTCTTTATTATCTAAGGTGAATTCAGCTCCTACCTCTCCTAACGATAGACCATTACTTATTAACAATAGAGCATCTCGCGTGGCATGGACACGTAGGTCTTTCCAGGGGGCAATGTCTTGCTCACTATCTAATTTCTTAATAAGATTTGTTTTTTCCATTATTTGTCCTCAAAGCTATGAGTACCCATAAATAGTATTATATTGGTCTTATGGTCAAAAATTGTAAAAAGAAATGGATGGTCAACTTTCACAATTTGTTGTGGACGCGGCATGCTTTTAAGTCCAACGACTATCGCTGTTGCAGCTGTTGCTTCAGTTCCTTTTTCATCTACTTTTAAAAATGTCTTGTGAAAGGCATCTGTTACGAATAGCTCCGACTTAGAAGAAATTTTTCCTAGCTGGGAATCTTTATCAGAAAAGACACGCTTAAGTCCTAATGATTGCAAGAGTGGCTTTAGATTTAAAAAATTCTCTTTTTTAAATTTTGGAAATAGGAGAGTGATCTTTTTTTTCTGTGATCTCTCCTTAATGTGATTAAAGCTGTTTAGTGATAGGTTTTTAAAGAAATCCTTCTCTTGGCCTTTATTTGGAAGAATTATCTGCATAGAGTAGCGATTATCTTGGTAGGGAAGTGAGAGGTAGGTTAGCTGCTGGTTTGAAAAAAATGGTACAGTAAGTTTCTGTCTCATAAATGGTACTTTTTTGGCATTTCCAGCATAGTCAAAAAAGTTTTGTGGTCTGGTGAATCTCTCTTTGAAAGGGCTTGCCCAGTCAGCTAAAAAATATAGTGTATTGATAATTACGAGTCTCGTAAGGGAGTTTATACTATTGAGTGGCAGGAGTTCTTTAATTTTATTATGAGTCTTAAGTTCTACATCTTTATTGATAATATCCCGAGTGGCGCTATTGGCAAAATCTACTTCCCTGATAGGTGTATTGAAAAATGTAACAGCATCATTAATATATTGCGGATTAATAGAAAAATTTTGCTGAGTCCATAATGCAGTGTGGTATTCGAGAAGGGATGAATCACCTAATTCCTTAATTAGTTTGGAGTATGATGTTAGATGATCCTTGGAGCTAAGTGATGAATCTCCAAATAGAAGTTGGCTAAATTCAGTTAAAGTCTCTTTTTCAGCACCATTTGCTACTAAATATAGTGCTGAGTATATTCCAACAGGGGATAAGAAAAAATCACTATTTTGAGATTTAGCCAGTTTGAAAGCAAACTCATTTACCAATTGGTTGATAGATGAATTTGAAACTGTACTGGATGATTTTTTTACAACTCTGCTGGTCACTTGGGCCTGTTGTTGACAGCTAATTATTGATATAGCTAGCAGAAGTATTAGTATTTTCATATAAAATCCTTGTCTTGAAAATATTTTGTCTTATGGATGCTGGCAATTATGCCTGTTTTTTATTAGAATGTATAAATATTTGATCATGGAGGATGTCAGCGTGGCAACAAATCAAAAAAAACAGCAAAAGCAGATTAAGAGAGATAAGAGAAAAAGAGAAGCTAAGGAGCATAGGCCAACTCTTGAAAACAACTTCTCTACTAAGCAAAAAAGCATTGGAAAATTACAGCTCGGACTTGTTGTAGTAATAATGGTTCTAGCAAGTGTATTTATTTTTACCCAGATGACTTAGATAGTCGCGAAAATACCTGTTTTTATTCAGGAGGAATACATTTTCCTCTTGAATAACCTCTATCACCATGTTATCAACTGAACAATAATATTTAATGCCAGTCATCTTTGTTATTTTGATGGTCTGCGTCATTGCGACGTCGGCACGAAGATGATGAACTCAACCATCAAAGGAGAATTGTGATGAGTGAAACAAAATTAGAGTTAAAAGAGTTACTAGAAGCTGGAGCACACTTTGGTCACCAGACCCATAAGTGGAATCCTAAAATGAAGAAGTATGTTTATGGCCAGCGTAACGGTGTTTATATCGTTGATCTTGGTAAGACAATTCCTCTTGCTGAAAAAGCATTTAATTTTATTAAAAGTGTAAGTGAGCAAGGCAAACCAGTTCTTTTTGTTGGAACAAAAAGACAAACAGGTGAAGTTATTCGTAATGCTGCAGAGTCTTGTGGGGCTTTTCACGTTACTTACAGATGGTTAGGTGGAATGCTTACTAACTTTAAAACTATTACTCTTTCAGTTGATAAGTTAAGAAAAGTAGAAAAAATGAAAGAGAATGGTGACTTCAACCTTCTTACAAAAAAAGAACGTGCAAAAATAAATAAAGATGTTGCTAAGCTTGAGAAAAACTTAGGTGGAATTAAGAACATGAGAAAACTTCCTGGTGCTCTTTTTGTTGTTGATCCTGTAAATGAAAACATTGCAATTAAAGAGGCTATTACTCTTGGAATTCCGGTTGTTGCAATCACTGATACTAACTGTAACCCTGATGAAATTGATTATGTTGTTCCTGGAAATGACGATGCAATGAAGTCTGTAGCTCTTTTTTCTGAGTATTTTGCCCAAGCAGTTTCTGCAAGTGGAAAAAAACAAAATGCTAATGTTGAAAGTCCAGAAAGGGATGCTTCTTTAGAAAAAGAGATTCTTACTAAGTATGAGCAAGATATCGATTTGAAAGAAGACAAGAGTAACTAATTTAATTTTAAGATAAAGAGGTTGATATGGCTTTTACAGCAAAAGATGTTAAAGATTTACGCGAAAAAACAGGCGTAGGAATGATGGATTGTAAGAAAGCTCTTACAGAAATGGATGGAAGTATTGATAAGGCAGTTGATTACCTACGTAAAAAAGGTATGGCCGCAGCAGAGAAAAAAGCAGGAAGAATTGCTGCTGAAGGTATTGTTGGATCATATATTCACGGTGGAAGAATCGGAGTCATGGTTGAGGTAAATTGTGAGACTGATTTTGTTACTAAGAATGAAGACTTTAAAGCATTTGTTCATGATGTTGCAATGCATATCGCTGCTGCAAATCCAAAATTTGTTGCTGAGAACGAAATGGATCAGGACTTCAAAAATAAAGAAGCTGAGATCGCAAGAGCTCAACTACTTGAAGAAGGTAAGCCAGCAGCAATGATTGATAAAATTATCATTGGTAAGATGAATAAATTGGCAAAAGAAGTTTGTCTTCTTAACCAACCATGGGTTAAAGATGGAGATAAGACAATTCAAGATCTTATTAATGAGTTGACTCTTAAGATTGGTGAGAAAATTTCAGTTCGCCGTTTCACAAAGTATAATCTTGGTGAAGGGATTGAAAAGAAAGTAGATAATCTTGCGGACGAAATCGCAAAGATGGCACAGCAGTAATCATTAAAACAAATAAAAAAAAAGGGAGCATTGCTCCCTTTTTTTCTTTAAGAGAGAGATTATGAAATATAAACGAATTCTTTTAAAGCTCTCTGGTGAAGCTCTCGCTGGTGATAAAAAAACAGGAATAGATGCACAGATGCTTAATCTGTTTGCAACACAAGTTAAAGATGTTCAAGACTCAGGTGTTGAAGTGGCTGTTGTGATTGGTGGAGGGAATATTCACCGAGGAATAGCTGGAGCTAGTACTGGAATGGATCGCACAACTTCTGACCATATGGGTATGTTAGCAACTGTTATTAATTCTCTGGCACTACAAGATGCCTTAGAGGGAATTGGAGTTCATACCCGAGTTCTTTCTGCTATCGAGTTGTCAAAAATTGCAGAGCCTTACATTAGACGTCGTGCCATGCGCCACCTTGAAAAAGGTCGAGTTGTCATTTTTGCTGGTGGTACAGGAAATCCTTATTTTACTACTGATACTGCGGCAGCACTAAGGGCTAATGAAATTGATGCCGACGTCGTTCTAAAAGCGACTAAGGTTGATGGAGTATATGATAAAGATCCGGTTAAACATAGTGATGCTAAAAAATATGAAAGTCTAAAATTTATAGACGTTCTAAGTCAAAATATACGAGTCATGGATGCAACTGCGACCACTTTGTGTATGGAAAATAAGATTGATATTATTGTTTTTAATAGTTTTGAAAAAGGTAATATACTTAAGGTTGCTAGCGGTGAGAAAATAGGAACATTAGTTACCTATTAAAGTTTAAGGAGATTGTAATGATTGAAGAAATTAAAGATACTGCAAATATAAAGATGGAGAAAAGCCTCGATTCTCTTAAGGCTCATCTTAGCAAGGTTAGAACAGGTAGAGCATCAGCTACTGTTTTAGATGGTATAATGGTCGATTACTACGGAACTCCAACTGCTATCAAACAAGTTGGGAATATAAGTACTCCTGAAGCACGTTTATTACAAATCCAACCTTTTGATAAGACGCTTATTGCTGCTATTGAAAAGGCTATTTTAGGTGCAAACCTTGGTGTGACTCCGTCTAATGACGGTAACTTAATTAGAATCCCTTTCCCTGCATTGACTGAAGAGCGTCGTAAAGAACAGGTTAAAGAGATTAAAAAGATTGGTGAAGATGCACATATTGGAATTCGTAATGTACGTCGAGACCAAAATGAAATAATAAAAAAGGCAGAAAAAGAGAAAGATATTTCAGAAGATGAGTCTAAGAAATATCAGCATTCTGTACAAACAATAACCGATGGCTTTAATAAGCAGGTTGATGAAATTGTGGCGAATAAAGAAAAAGAATTGCTCACATTATAAGAGACTAGCTTGAACTCATCTTATAATCCCGAGCATATTGCAATAATTATGGATGGCAATGGCCGTTGGGCTAAAGAACGTCGACATCTGCGAATGTGGGGACATGTTCGTGGAGCTAAAGTTGTATCAAATATTATTGAGGAAGCTGTTAATCTAAAGATTAAGGCGCTTACTCTCTATACCTTCTCGACTGAGAACTGGAGTAGGCCAGAGCAAGAGATAACTACTCTCTTTAAACTACTAAAAAAGTTTCTATTGTTAGAAAAAAATAAAATTTTAAAACAGAATGTTCGCTTTAGAGTGATGGGTGATTATAGTGATTTTCCTACAGAGGTGCTAGATGTCATTGAGGATATCACGATTGCTAGTGAGCATAATACTGGTTTGAAGATGACTCTTGCATTAGGATATGGAAGTCGTTGTGAGCTTGTGTCAGTTGTTAATAAATTAATTACAGACAACTCGAAAAAAATAGTTACCGAAGATGATATTCAAAATGCTCTTTATATTCCTGATCTGGGAAATGTGGATTTGATGATTAGAACAGGTGGAGATCATAGGCTTTCTAATTTTTTATTATGGCAAATGGCTTATGCCGAATTCTTCTTTAGTGATACGCAATGGCCAAATTTTAAAGCAAACGAGTTTAGATCCATTATAAATAATTTTGCAAAACGTGAAAGACGTTTTGGAAACGTAGATCGTAGTCTAAGTTTAGACGATGCGAGGGCAGATGCGACTTCTAATCGGAAGTCTATTGTTGCCACAAAGATGTAAAAAGGTAAAAAAATGACCAATACAATGTTAAGAATACTTTCAGCTGCAGTAATGATTTTAATTTTGGCAATTTTTGTATGGTTGGGGCAGGGCTACTTAACTTATCTAGTACTTACTTTAGGCGTTATATTGGTTGATGAGATTTTAGTCAATCTGTTGGGTGTTTCTAGGAAAACTCTCTCATATGCCAGCGCACAATTATTACTGATTGGATTAGCTATGTTTTTTACAGTGCTAGACCATTCGGGTAATTTTATTGCACTATTTAACAATGCAGCTTTGATGAACAATTTTTTCTTATTGGTCTACCTTTTCTATGTCAAAATGGATAATAAGATTTTATTAAATATCGTTAAAAAAATTCCTTATCTTGCTGGGATATATATCTTTTTACCAATTGTCAGCCTCTCATTTTTAATTAACCACAGCGAGTGGAAAGCACTACTTCTTGTATTGTTGTTGGTTAACTTTGGAATGGATACGGGAGCCTGGTTAGTTGGTAAGAATTTTGGCAAGCACAAACTTTGGCCACTGGTTAGTCCAAATAAGACGATTGAAGGACTTATTGGTGGTATTGTAATTGCCGGTCTTGTAGCGTCGATTGGCTGGTATTATGCATTTGGGCATATCGATATTTTAAGTTTTATAATATTTGCAATGTTGGGCATGTTCTCACAGCTTGGTGATCTGGTACAGTCAAAGCTTAAGCGGCAATGTGAAATTAAAGATAGTTCTAGATTAATTCCTGGACATGGTGGTGTTTACGATCGTCTTGATAGTTTAATTTTCGTTACTCCATTTTATATTTTAGTCCTGCAATACTTGGCTAAATAAGGAAATATATATGTTATTTAAAATTGCTATTTTTATTTTATTTTTAGGCCCTCTCGTTTTTTTTCACGAACTAGGTCATTTTCTTTTTGCTCGCTTGTTTAAAGTAAGAGTTGAAGTTTTTTCTATTGGCTTTGGTCCGAAGTTGTTTCAAAAGAAATGGGGAGACACCGTATATGCCTTTTCACTAATCCCTTTGGGTGGATACGTGAAGATGTTTGGAGAGGATGTACTTAAAAAAGATCAGGTATCACAAGAAGATCGTCAGTTTAGTTTCAATCATAAAAGTAAAATGGCACGATTTTGGATTGTCTTTGGAGGTCCATTAGCTAATTTTATTTTGGCAGCAGTAATTTTCTTTCTTCTTTCTGTTGTAGGAGAAACAGCTCCAGAGGTACGTTTAGGAGTCATCTCAACACAGTCAACACTATATGAGAAGGGCTTTAGGGCAGGAGATGTTCTTACTGAAGTAAATGGGCATAAAATATTTTCTCCTGTTGATTTCCCAATTGAAGAAGAGAGTACAGTCACAGTTGTTAAGGTTAGTCGTGACAAGCAGATAAAAACAATCCCACTAAACATGGAAATTCAGCTATTTTTTAAAGCATTTATGAGTACCCCACCACTGCTGAGATCGCCACTAGTAGTAGATGATATGGGAAAAAGATGGGGAATATCATTTAGCAAGGATAAAGTTGATTTTACTAATACGTTAGAACACATGGCTATGAGCTTTTCAGGACGTAAGTTGTTTTTATTTCCTGTTCTTTCTGAAAGTAATGATAAAGGTATTTTTAAATACGATACTGTAAATATTAAAATATTGGATCTTTCACCGGGGGCAGAACAACCATTTTTTACCTTGCTGATGGATAATAAATATTACCCAGTAGACTTAAGTGTAAGAAGTGTGAGCATGGATTCAGCTGCAGATAAGGCAAAGATTTTAGCAGGAGATATAATTGTTGCACTAGATGGTAAGTATACCACCTCCTTTGAAGACTTACGGTACTCCTTAAAAATATCTAAAAAGACAGATGTCTCTTTAACACTTATTCGTCAGGGAGAATCGAAAGAGTTATTGCTAACTCCACAGGAAAAAGAGATTGCAGGGATAAAACGCAAACTTATCGGGGTATATAGTAGTGGTGAATTTCTACCTGTTGCTTATGTTGATATTGCAGGTAAGCCTTTTCTAGCATCTATACCTATTGCATTTTCTAGAACTTGGAATTCAATGGTTAAAACATTCTCAGGATTTAAAAAATTAATTACTGCAGAAGTATCATTTAAAGCAATTGGTGGACCACTTTCCATTGGAAAGGTTGCTGCCGACTCTTTTCAAACCAGTTTATCTTATTTTTTTCAGATTATGGCATTGATCTCAGTTAATCTTGGAATTATAAACTTATTTCCAATTCCTGTTTTGGATGGAGGGCATATTGTTTTTCTTTTCTTTGAACTGGTAAATAGAGGTCCACTATCAAGACGCAAGCTAGAAATTGCACAACAATTTGGTTTGTCTTTTTTACTACTATTGATGTTTGCAGCTCTGTTTAATGATTTTACTCGCTTTTTTTAAAGGTTATTAGATGAATTACCTATTTTTAGATACATCTTCTTTTTTAGTTTGTGGCCTATTGAATAGCTCTTTTGAATGGGTTGAATATATTGAGACAGATGTAGTTAAAAGCTCTGGCCAAGTGCATGGATTAATTGATGATATTATGAAGCGCCATGATATACCTTGGTGCGAGTTATCAGGGTTTATAGTCTCTTCAGGTCCTGGTTCCTACACTGGTATGCGAGTGGGAGAAGGTATTGCTCAAATTTTAGAGTTAGACAATCTGCCTATCTTTTCATTTTACCATTTTGAAATCTTAATGATGAGCAATATCAAAGGAGTGTGGGTTAGTGAGGCATTTAAACAAGAGTACTTTTACTTTGATTCCGAAAGTGAAAAAAGTGAGCTTTTAAATTTAGAATCACTCATGCTTAAAATCTCTCAACGTGATGATGTATATGCACTTAATGAATCAGTGAGAGGTGTTGATTATCTATTTAATTCAACTTCTAAAATGTTACAGTCTAACTCTGCCCAGCTTTTTTCAGATGTTGTAAAACGTCAGCAAAGGCGAGAGCCTTTTTATTATCGTCCTGAAAATGTTGAGTTTACACTCAGACCCAAAAAAGGAAAAACTGCGTGAGTTGGAGTAATCTATCATTACGTTACCATCTACTAGCCTATTGTTGTTTTTGTTTGCTCTATTTTTTGGGCTTTTGGATGGCACTGATAGTACTGATATCATTTTATATTTTAATTGTGATTGTATATCGTAAAAAAAACTGCATGCAGCACCTTGAAGATCCTTGTTTAGAAAATTCATTTTTTTCTCCTGTTGAAGGAAGAATTGAATTGATTGAACAGACTAAGGGGGGAACGATACTTAAGCTTAAAACAGCTTGGTTTATGCGTGGTGATATTGTTATGCCGATCAATGCAGAAGTCAGTACATTTAATCATAAGCCTATTGTTGTTGATTTTATAACAGCAGCGGGCAATCAATTTTCTATGAGTATTACTCCTAATCGATGGACTCGCAGGATTCCTTTTTATTTATGGCCTGGTGATCGAGCCAGAAGTAGGGCAAGTATCGGTTTTTTATTGCTGGGAGGAGAGATGTTGCTTAAGTTAAGTGAAAACTATACCATTATAAGTGAAATTGGTGACAGAGTTAACAGTGGCAAGACTCCGCTGGCAATAATAGAATAATAACTACTGAGGAAAATGTGTCAGAACAAAAGAAAATAGCTTATTTTTTACCTAACATTTTTACTGCACTTAATATGGCGTGTGGTTTCTTATCTATCATTTTCTCTTGGAGAGGTGAGTTTTATCAAGCATCAATTATTTTAGTATTAGGATCATTTTTTGATATGGTAGATGGTCGGGTGGCAAGAATGACTGGGACTGAGTCATCGTTTGGTGAACAATTTGATTCACTTAGTGATCTCATATCATTTGGTATGGCACCTGCCTTTATGGTTTATAATGCATTTTTTATCTCATATGGTCGACTGGGAGTTATTATATCATTTATCTTTCTACTTGCCGGTGCATTAAGACTTGCGCGGTTTAATGCCAATCTAGAAAAAGTTAGTTCTGATTATTTTCAAGGTTTACCTATTCCTAGTGGTGCATGGGGGATTGTAGGATACGTATTATGGGCAGAGCAGTTTCCATTTTTAATGGAGAATGTCTACATTGCTATTCCTTTTGTTGTATTTTATGCATTTCTACTTATTTCCAACATACCATTTGCTTCTTTTAAGTCATCTACATGGGTAATGGAGCACAAGAAGCGTAGTCTACTGCTTATTTTCTTACTACTTATTGCACTTTTTTCTTATGAGAAAGTGATGGTGGGATTAATTATTAATTTATATGTTTTAGGAAGTATATTTTACTATATTAAGCATCGTAAATCCTTTAAGGGGATTTTTGATTGGGACGAAGATGTAGAACGCGTGGAGGGGGATAAATAAGTGAAAAATATTTTATTAGTTTTTACTCTTTTCTCTATCTCATCTATCTTCTCTAGTGCCTTTGCAATACCACGAATTTATACTCCCGCCTTAGAAGATAGTGCTAGTGAGAGTCTATCATTCTCTATTTTTAAAGATGATTATTCCTATTCTGATCCAACTATGATGTTTGAGGAAACTTTTCGTGATGGTGATAAGTCTTCTATGCCATTTTTACTACTGCTACAGTTTGACTACCCAATGTTTAATAGTTGGGTTGATGCAGGGTTTTCAGCAAATTTTGGACTTGGTTATAGTAGTGGGCGTGGAGTTTTCTCTGGCGATGCGAGTGAGAGTGAAACACGCATGAACTTATGGACCTTGCCTATGGAAGTTGGTGCCTTTGTTGAATTTGATCTAAAATATATTATTTTTTCTATTTCTGCTGGACCTAGTATTTTAGGTGTAATTCAAAATCGTTCTGATTTTGATCATGAGGATGAAGGTAAAAATATAAGACAGGTTGGATATGGATATTATGGAATGGGACAAATTAAATTTAATTTAAATAGAATTTTTAAAAAGAATGCATTTGATCTCTTCTCATCTTATCAAGCGACAAGGTTAACCATGAACCTAGAAGTTCGGCATGTCGATTATGGAAATTTTAAAGATGATATTCAAATTTCTGGTGACTCGTTTGGACTAGGATTTTCTTTTGATTTTTACTAATGTCTTTTTTATATAAATTAACGATTCAATACAGAGGTCAAGGTTTTCAAGGGTGGCAAATCCAGCCACACGGAAAAACATTGCAAGCTGAACTAAATATTGCACTTGAAAAAATTACAAAAAATAGTGGGGAGACGACATCACTAGCTTCAGGTCGTACTGATGCAGGTGTGCATGCTCATGGACAAGTGATACGTGTGTCGCTACCTTTTTATATGGATCCATGCAAGCTACCTATTGCACTTAATTCTAATCTGCATCCTGCTTTAAACGTACTTAGTGCTGAGGAAGTCAGTGATACTTTTCATCCAATTAGAGATGCTAAGAGTAAAGAGTATCGCTATTTTTTTATGGGCCAGTTAGAAGAATCATTGTTTGCAAATGATTTCGTAACTGTTTGTCCGTTTGACCTGAACTGGGAGCTAATGGAAAAGGCTGCTGCAATGTTTGTTGGAGAGTTTGATTTCTATAATTTTCACACTACTGGTAGTGAACCACACTCAACAGTTCGCGAGGTTCTTGAAGTAGAGCTACTTCGAACTAGCGCAAGTTCGCAGATTCCTCCCTTCGTTGCAGATATTTGCTACATGAGAATAAAAGGAAAAGGCTTTTTAAAACAGATGGTTAGGGCAATAATGGGTGCTGTTTTTGCAATAGGAAAAGGCCAGAGAACTTTAGAGGATCTTGAGCAATCATTATTACGACATAAAGATGTGAGAATTGGAGCTGTAGCCCCCGCTCACGGGCTTCATTTGTGGCAAGTTTGGTATAAGTAAATAAATCCGACATCTTGACTTTTTGACCTCATTTCGCTAACTTCAGGCAGATTTTAACTTATTTCACTTAAAAAAAAGGAACGAGAATGAGCTATACAATTGAAGATGTTAGCGGCTGCATGAAAAAGATTATTTTTAGTTTTGATAAAATTGATCTTAGTGCTGAGATTAAAACAGCTGTAAAAGAGAAACAAAAAACTGTTGCAATGAAAGGTTTTCGTCAAGGAAAAGCTCCACTTGCCATGGTTGAGAAAATATATAAGCCACAAATTGAATCAGATGCCTTGAATAAATTTGTTCAAGGTGAATTTTATAAGGCAGTTACTGATGCAGACCTACGTGTTGTTGGTTACCCTAATCTAGAAAATATGAAATATGATGGTGGAGAAACTGTGAGCTTTGATGCCGTGGTAGAGATTTTTCCAACTGTATCTGTTAAGTCATATGACAAATTTTCATTTACTAAAGATAAGGTAGAAGTAAGTGATGATGATGTAAATAATATGAAAAAACAATTTCTAGAGTCAAAAGCAGAAGAGAAAGCTGTTGAAGACAAAGAAGTAGGTTTAGCAACAGGACATTTCGCAATTTTTAATTTTGAAGGTGAGAAAGAAGATGGAGATCGTCCTGAAAACATGAAGGGATCTGAATTCAAGCTAGAGATTGGTTCTGGGCAGTTTATTCCTGGATTTGAAGATGCAATGATTGGTATGAAAATGGGTGAAAAGAAAGAAATTGATCTAACTTTTCCAGAAGATTACCACGCTGAAGATTTAAAAAATGCAAAAGTTAAGTTTCATACTGAGCTTTTAGAAATTAAAGAAAAAGTTTATCCTGAATTTGATGATGAAATGGCAAAAGAAGTTAATTATGATTCAGTAGATGATTTCATGACTAAGACAAGAGCAAACTTAGAGTATCAAAAAGAGCGTCAAGCAAGTGAAAAACTTCATCAAGAAATTTTAGAGAAGCTTGTTGTAGAGAATGCATTTGATATTCCAAGTGCACTTGTTGCACAGCAAATGGAATACTTAAAAAAAGATATGGATGGCACCTTAAAGCAGCAGGGATTTACTGATGAGATGGTTGTTGAGTATTTTGAAAAGTGGTCAGATGATCTAACGACTAAAGCAGAATTTCAGGTTCGCTCTGGTCTAATTCTTGATACCTTAGCTAAAGAATTTGAGATTGAGTCAACAGAAGCTGATCTGGATGCAAAAATAGAAGAGACATCTAAATAATCTGGTCTTGATATTGAGCAGGTAAAAAAATATTACACATCTAATGATCAGACTAAGCAAAATTTGATGTATGCAATTAGAGAAGAAAAAACATTTGCAAAAATTATCGAAAAGATAACTGTAAAATAACCAATTAGGAGTACGAAGATGAAACTAATCAAAAAGACAAAAGAGCACACAATTTACCAAAAAAGAAGTGGACGTTATGGCGTTCAAAGTAATTCTAAAAAATGGATCAATGGAGAAGATAAAGTAAAAATTCTTTCAAAAGCTAAGTTGATCACACTTAAAGCTGCAGCACCAAAAAAAGAAGAGCCAGTTGCTGAAGAAGCTCCTGTTGAAAGTGCAGAGTAATTATTAAGTTAAAATTATAAAATATTAAAGGCCCTAAGCTCGTGTTTAGGGCCTTTTTTTTAGGAGTTTTGTATGATTGTTGCAGGATTTGATATTGGAGGAACTAAAAGTGAGGTTGCTTTCATCAGTCTTGAAGAGGATTCATTTAAAGTTCTTGCTAGAGATCGAATAGCTACTGAGCGACAACGCCCTTACGAAGAGTTAATTATTCGCTTGAAAGATCTTTTTTTTCAAACGATGGAAATAGCTGGGCTACAGTTAAATGATATTGAATCCATTGGCATCGGTATGCCTGGTACTATTGATCCACAAAGTGGAATAATGCTAAATGGAAATTCCTCCGTATTTGTTGATAGGAATATTAGCAGTGACTTAAAAAATACCATCGGGTTTAGTGGTAGTCTCTATTGTGAAAATGATGCTAACTGCTTTGCATATGCAGAAGCAAGATTTGGGGCGGGAAAGAGTTTTGCAAAGCCATTTGAACAGCAAACGTCTGTAGGAATCATCCTGGGTACTGGATGTGGTGGAGGAATTATTATAAATGGCAATGTTTTACAAGGACATCATGGAGGAGCTGGTGAAATTGGTCATAGTGAATTATACAGTGCCGGTCATGCTTGTTATTGTGGTAGTAAAGGATGTGCAGAGCAATATTTAAGTGGTCCATCTTTAGAAGCACATTTCGCAAATCGCATTTATTCACAAATTGACAAGCGTCCAAGTGCGCAAGAGATCTTTGAGCTCTATGATAAAAAAGACCCAATTGCTATAGCAGTTGTAAATTCCTATTTTCAGGATCTCGCAAAATTTTTAGGTAATTTAACAAATATTTTGGCACCAGATTATTTTGTTTTAGGAGGAGGAGTGAGCTTACAACCAGCTATTTATAGCTTCTTTGAAAAAAACACATCGCCCAATCTATTTATTAAAGGGTACCCATTACACATTTTTAAGCATATTCTTGGAGATTCTGCAGGCGTGATTGGTGCTGCAGTATTAGGATACGAAAGGAGATCGAAATGTTATTAGCAGGAAAAAAAGCACTAGTATTGGGAGTGGCAAATGATCACTCAATAGCTTGGGGAATTACTAAAGCATTGAAGGAACAGGGGGCAAGTGTGGCCATGAGTTACCTTAATGATGGTTTAAAAAAAAGAGTATTGCCATTAAGTGAAGAAGTTGGAGCTGATTTTATTTTTGAAATGGATGTAACTCAGGATGATCATTATGCACGTATGGTAGATATGGTTGAAAAGCAGTGGGGTAAGTTTGATATTTTAATTCACTCACTAGCTTTTGCAGATCGCCAAGATTTGAAAGGTCGATTTAGTGAGACTTCTAGAGCTGGATTTGCACTTGCTTGTGATATATCGGCATACTCACTTATTTCTCTTTCACACTCTCTTAAACCATTAATGAATGACAACGCGTCTATCATCGCAATGAGTTACCATGGTTCTCAAAAAGTTGTTAAGAATTATAATATTATGGGAGTTGCGAAAGCTGCTTTAGAGGCAAGTGCACGCTATCTGGCAGACGATCTTGGGAGTGATGGAATTAGAGTAAATACAATCTCAGCAGGACCTATTAAAACTCTTTCAGCTTCGGGGATCTCTGGATTTAGAACAATTTTAAAGACAGTAGAAGAGCATGCTCCTTTGAAAAAAAATGTAACACCTGAGGATGTTGGTGGTAGCGCTGTCTATCTCGCGTCTGATTTGTCATCAGGAGTAACAGGACAAATTCTCTATGTTGATTCAGGTTTTTCTATTCTAGGTCTTAGTTAGTATTTAAATGGGATAGATCTTATTTAGACAATTATATCTTCACTCTCTAAAGTAACTTCTATTCCATATTCTTTTCCTGTATCTTTTATAATCTGTACAATCTCTTTAGCCGGAATCAAAATATCTACAATTGAGAACTTTAAATTTGCAGAAAAAGCACATTTGTTTTTACAGTAGTAATTATTAGTAAAAACTTGAATGGAAGCAATTGGAGATCTATTTTTAAATTGTGAATACCATTTCATAAACTCAGCAATTTTATTTTTAAAATCACCTGGAATTTTTTTATCGTTATCATTTTCTAAAGAGAAGAGTAGCTGACTTGTATCTTGATGCTTGCCATTCATAATAAAATGAATGACGCCTTTATCTTCTAGACGAATAGATGTATCAAGACATTTTGGACAATAATTCATAGTTCCTCACCAATAAGTATGGAATATACTTAACAATTTATGCTTTTAATATACAATATTAATTAAGAGAGGAAAAGATGGGAAATATTGAAGAATTTTTAACATTACCTGATGGAACAACACTATTTTATAGATTGAAGGAAGTTGATTCTCCTTACTGGATAATTTCAACACATGGAATAGGTGAGCATTGTGGTAGGCATAAGTATCTAGATAATCTACTTGGAGATAGGTTTAATATTTTTCAGTATGATTTACGTGGTCACGGGAAGAGTAGTGGAGAGCGTGGCAATGTTAATGATTTTGATGACTATCAGCACGATCTGGCTGAAGTACTTAGTTTTTTAAAAACTAAGTATCGTATGAAAAAATATATTATGTTTGGGCACTCAATGGGGGCACTAATTGTAGCGGCTCACCTACAAGAGCAAAAAGTAGAGGATTCTAATTTAGAGTTTGTTTATCTTAGTTCTCCCCCAGTTGGAGTTGGTGGTGGATTAGGAGAGGTTGTTCGTACAATTCCAGGTGAGTTATTTAATTATCTTTCTAAGTTTAATAAGGGGCTCATGTTACCAGGCATGATTGATGTAAAATTATTATCTTCAGATCCTGTTGTAGGTCAAAAGTTTATGGATGATGATCTTACATTGAAGACATTACATTCGAAATTACTACTAGGGCTAATGGCTAAGTCAAAAAATGTCTTTTCTAGACCTTTACGCATCAAGTGTCCTGTTGTTTGCTCTGTGGGCAGTGATGACAAGATTGTTTCAGTCTCTGAGCTGGTTAACTATTTTACCCTGATTGATAAATCAGTTAAGGTGCAAATATTTAAAAAAGCACGGCATGAAGTACACAATGAGATTGAAGACCTAAGGGAGCCGTACCTGACATTTTTACGAGAATCAATTATGCATAGCGTCTATCCTGATTGATTTCCTCGGAGACTTGAGAAAGTATTTCTCTATGGTATATTATATCATTGATGTTCAGTAAGATTATTTAGAGGATCTATGCGCCTATTCCATATTTTTATTGCTTTTTATTACTTCAGTTCTGTATCATTTGCAGCTCCTAATTTACAACAGCAAATGGGATCAATTTTTAAAGTACTATCTGAGAACTCTTTCCCCTCTAATTTGAAAGGGCAGAGAATGGTTACAAGATCGTTTGACTTTAATTCTATGTCACAAAAAATTTTAGGAAGTGAAGCGAAAAAACATGTTGCCAGTGAAATCAATTGGTTTAGTAAAACGATTCAAAATATTGTTACAAAAACAGTGTATCCTGAAGCCCCTGGTTTTTTTCAGGGGGTTAAAATAACATATGAAGACTTAGAGAAAATTGGAAAATTATACACTCTCTTGTGTGTAGTTTCTAAACGAGGAGAAGAGACCGAGGTACTTTTAACTTTTAAAAAAAGTGGCAAGATGTGGAAGATTTTAGATGTAGCATTAGATGATGAAAGCTGGGTTGAGAATATTCGAGAACAGGTTTTGAAAACAATTAAAAAAGATAAGTGGCAAGGGCTAAAAAAATCTCTTAATAAGCGCTTACGTGATCTTTCAAAAAATAAAAAGGTTTAATAGTGTATAAAATTGTAGCATTCATATTATTGATAACTTCATTTATGACTCACGGTACTTCAATTAAAAAAATTTCGTTGAAGCAAGCTCTAGAACTTCTCGATCGTCATAATATAGAACTATCCCATAGTCGTCTTGATATTAATTATAGTGAAACTATTGGAAAAAAAATTGCAGCACAATATGCTCCTAAGCTGAACGTACTCTTAGGGGTAGGTCCTATTAATAAAGCATATGGGGATGCATTGCAGTCCTCTGATGCAGACATCGTTAATTTTAAAAGTTGGGGTGTTCTGGCCATGGCTACTGTTCAAGCATATGTCCCATTATATACATGGGGACAAAAAGGTAATTATCTGAAAGCTGCAGCTTTAGGAAAAAAAGTTAAGGAAAAAGATCTTGTAATAAAAAAGAACTCACTACGTTACAAGCTAAAAGAGATCTATTATGGAAACTTGTTAGCTGCGAATATCTTAGATTTTATTGATGGAATTGAAGAAGATATGGATACGGCCCTGAAAGAGTTGAAAAAAAAGAAAAAAAACAGGGATAGTTTATACCAGCTAAAAATCTTTAAATATCAACTTCTTGCTACTAAGCATGAGGTACAGAGTAAGTATGATCTTAGCCAGAAAGCATTAGCGTATTATATCGGAGAAGAGGGCTCCTCACTGGTAAAACCACAAGAAGAGTGGCTAGAATTTAATAAAAAGAAATTAAAACCATTTAAATATTATAAAGAACTGTTTTTAGATAAAAGGCCTGAGTTGGTACAACTAAAGGCAGGTATTGCTGCAAAATCACTGCTGGCAAAAGCAACTAATAAAAAGCGTTATCCAATGCTTGGATTGCTGGGTAAGTATGATTTCTCTTATACTTCTGCTAGGCAAAAACAAGAGAGTGTATTTGCCTATGATCCATACAATAAAAATAGTATGGTCGTTGGTCTGGGACTTACTTGGGATCTTGATTGGGGAGTCGCTTCCGTTGAAACGCAGCAGTATAATATTGAACGTATGCAGCTAGAAGTGAAACAGAGACAAGCCAATATTGGACTACTATTAGAATTAGAAAAAGCATGGGAAGAAGTAAAAGTAGGGGCAAAGATTGTTAAAAACAGCTCTAAATCTAGACGGTATGCAAAAAAATGGCTTAACCGTATTATTATGAAATCTGGTATTGGTGGGGAGTTTGATATGGAGCAGTTTGCGAAAGCTTATCAAAGCCGTGCAATGACATTCCAGTCATATTTAGAATCCTTATACGCTTACTACTTAGCATGGGCCAAGCTATCTGAAACAGTTGGTGTTGAAGTTGACCCTAGCCTTGTTAATGAGTTGTAAGAATGAATAAATGGTTTGAGCTTCATTTTAGGTTTCGCTATCTTCTGTTTTTTTCCGTTATTTTAATTTCTTTTTGGGGATTTTCAAAAGCTCCAGACCTACCGATTAACTTATCATTAAGTAATCTTTTACCTGAAGATGATCCTAGTGTTTTAGACATGGAAGATGTTTCACAAGATGTCGGTGGAGTAGGGTACCTAATGTTATTAATAGGCCCAACCAAGTCTCCAGAACTTTATTTATCTACAATTGCACGTGAAATTGAAGCAAAAGTTGAAGATGTAAAATATCTCTTTTATGAAAAAGAGCGGTACCGTTTAAAAGATCGAACTCTTTATCTGCTATCTAAGCAAGAGTTTCGCAAGTTAAAAAGAAATGCACAAACTCTTTTTAGAAAAGGAAAAACAGGATTTATCAATCTGGGATTAGAAGATCAAGAGCAAAAAAAAATAAATATTAAAAAATCTAAAGAGTACTTTCGAACTTTTAAAGCAGATAATGAAGTCCAGCAATACTATCTTTCAAAAAAGAAAGATTATGTGATGATGATGATAAAACCAACTTTTGAATCAGTTGATTTAAAGAGATCTGCAAAATTATTAGAGTCAGTACAAAAAATTATAAAAAACATCTATCCTGAGCTCGCTTATCATATGGTGGGGCGCTACGTAGAAAAAGTAGAAGATACCAAACAGATGCAAAAAGACATTGCTAGGACTGGCTTAATTAGCGCTATTGGAATTGCACTGGTGTTAATCTTGGGTATGGGAAGTATTCGTGCCGCTTTTTTGATTATGTGTGGTGTTGTTCTCTCTATGGGATGGACTATTGGTCTTGCCTACTACTTGGTTGGACAGATAAATATTTTAACTGGTTTTTTATTGGCAATTCTGGCTGGTCTTGGTGCTGATTATGGCATTCATCTTATTAGACGTTTCTATGAAGAACTGTCTGATGGTGTCTCTAAAGCGACTGCGATTAGAAATGCATATAATAAAACAGGTCGTGCACTATTTTCAGCGGCCTTAACGACAGTTATTGCATTTTTGGTTCTATATATGAGTGAGTTCAGGGGATTCTCAGAACTTGGTGTGATTGCTGGATTTGGAGTACTTTCTATCTTTTTAGTATTCATGCTGACTTTTCCTGTTGTCGGATCATGGTTGAGTGAACATTTATATCTTCAAGAGGCACGTAAGGTTTTTTCATTTTATCCTTTTAGTAAAAAAATGAGTCGTCTTTTAATTATAGTAATTCCCATTCTAGTTTGGGGATCTTTACAGGCCGAGTTTGAATATGACTTTAATCGTATGCGTAACCTATCGGCTAAGACTGATTTTTTAAATAATCTTTCGGTAAAACTGTATGGAAAGCCCACTTCACCTGCAGCGATACTAGCTTCCTCTCGAGATGAAGCACATGAAATAAAGAAGTGGCTAGAGCAAGATAAATTTAAACTAGAAATTTTTGAAGTACTGTCGTTAAGCTCCGCCTTACCTGAGAAGATGAAGTCACGTTATAGAAAAATAAAAAAACTTAATAATTTAATTAAAGATAGCAGTGATGTGGAGCTAAAAGAAAAAACAGGTATTGATGCACAAGATATTAGAGACTGGTTAGCAAGCAAGCCTTATATGCGTTCTGATCTACCTCTTAATATTAATGAATCATTTGGAAAATCTGGAAATATTGTTTTGATCTATCCTGATCTAGAGCAAGATAACCGGGATAATATTTATGCTTTTGGAAGGGTTTTAAATCAGTTAAAAGAAAAATTCCCAAATGCAAAAATAGGTAGTGATACATTAGTTTTTATGCAGATTCTTGAACACATTATCGAAGATGGAAAATTTATTCTTATTTTCTTTTTATTTGGTACTTTTATAACTTTTCTAATTGACCTAAGAAATATCAAGTCGGCAATTTTATTAGAGACACAGCTTATTTTTGGAATATTTTTTCTAATAGGGATGATGGGAGTCGCAGGAATGCGTTTTACTATAATGAATGTAGGTATGTTTCCAGCTATTTTAGCAGCAGGAATTGACATGGCCGTACATATTCGTCATCGTGAATTAGAAGGGCACTCTTCAATTAAGAGTGCATGGTTCTCTGCATCTGCTATTCACTTATCCCTGCTAACCACTCTTATTGGGTTTGGTTCACTATTTTTTGCTCAGGCAAAACTACTGCAAGGAATTGCGTGGATTTCAGTACTTGGGCAGATTGGAATGTACCTGATTTGTATGATCTTTTTTCCTGCTGTAAGGGATTTACTTATGAAAGTGAAAACTGGGAAAGAAAGCATTTAAGTACTTTGTCTCCCCCTTGTAAAATATCATGATGTTCTTGATCAGTAGGCAGAGGAGTCATATTTCTCTGTATAAAACCATTATCAGATTCAGGGTGCCCTTGAACTCCCCAAAATGGATATTGCTTATGAAAAATCATTTCAAATTCACAGAGATGTGAACTTGCCAATGGTATAAAGTCATCTGTAATCTTTTTTATTTCTTGCTGATGAGCGTAGCCCAAGGTGAGTTTTTCATCTTTTCTAAAATAATTAAAATAGTCATGGTTAAATATAATTTCTCTGCTACCTGAAAACTTCTTTTTATCATTTTGAATAAAATCTACGGTACAACCTAGAGCATCTGCAATAAGTTGATGACCAAAGCATATTCCTAAGGATGGGATACCTTGCTCTAATTTATTGATGACAAAAGTAGACAAATCTTTATGCCAGTCTAATCGATCAGATACATTAGAGTTACTTCCTAGTATAACCATGCCGTCAATTCTTGTGGCTTGTAGTAAAGTCTCTACACCATAATGGGAAGGCAGGTGGTAGGTATAGCGATAAGGGGTTCTCTCTGCAAAATAGTTAAGACAGTTAAGCGAAAGATGCTTAATTGAATTATCTATAATTGCAATTACTGGAGTTTGCTTTAGCAAGATTTACCTTGCTTATTAACTAATTGCTCTAAGTGGTTCACTCTGATAATTGCAGGAGGGTGTGAGTGGTAATATGCACTATATAAAGGGTCAGGAGTTAAGGTACTGGCATTGTCTTTATACATTTTAACCAAGGCAGATATTAGTTTATTAGGATCGGCATATTGAGATGCAAATTCATCAGCTTCGAACTCTTGTTTCCTGGAAGACCATGAAGAGATAGGTGTGAGGAAAAAAGTATATACTGAAGAGACAGTCATAAACAGAGCTAATGCCATATAAGTAGAAGGTATTGATACTCCATGGCCAAGGTAAAAAAGATTTGCCTCGTAGAGAAATCCTAATATTGCAAATCCAAGTAAGCTCATAGCAATTGCCTTGATTAACATTTTAAAAACATGCTTCTTTTTAAAATGACCTAGTTCATGAGCCAGTACTGCTTCAATTTCTTTTGGTTCAAGAGTTTCAAGTAACGTATCAAAAAATACAATACGTTTCTTTTTTCCAAATCCAGTAAAATAGGCATTGCCGTGAGCACTTCTTTTAGATGCATCCATTACAAATAATTCATCATGAGGAAAATCAACTCTTTGCAATAAAGCTACAATAGTGTTTTTGATGTCCCCATCCTCGAGAGGGCTAAATTTATTAAACAAGGGGGCTATGAAATTTGGGTAAATTAGTAATAATCCTAATTGAATGATGGTCAGAAAACCCCAAGCATAGATCCACCAAAATTGTCCAAGATAGTTCATAATAGATAAAATACCAGCGAGAATTGGTACTCCAATAATTATACCTAAGGCACCACCTTTAAAAATATCAATGATAAATATTTTAATAGTGGTCTTATTGAAACCAAATTTCTCTTCTATAATAAATGTAGAATATATACTTTCAGGTAGTGAAATTATAAAGCTGATAATACTATAGAGTCCAAAAAAGATTAATCCTGTGGTTAGTGGAGTTGTCGCATAGCTTCTAGCAACTCTATCAATAAGATTAAAACCACCACCTGCTGTCCACAACAGGAGGACAACTATTGCAATAAGTGAGGATATAATACCAAAGTTTATTTTGGCCATAGAGTAAGATGCTGCTTTTTGATGGTCAGCAAGGGTAATCTTCTCTTGAAATTTTTTAGGAACTTCATTTTGATGTTGCTGAATATAGCGTCTATTTTTTAATTCTAAGTAAAATTCAATTGCAGCTTTTAATAAAATAAAAGTAAAAAAAAATTTTGTCACTAGTGAAGCAGTGAGAAATGGGAAGTAATTTTGAATGAAATGCATATAAACCTTTTGTTGAATCTTTTTTATCATAATATACTACCTCTATACTTGAGAAAAGGCGATAGATGAAAATTTGGCAGTGGGGCCCGATGGGGTATTTGAAAAACTTTGGTTATGCTATAGAGCTAGGTCATAGAGTCTATCTTATTGACCCTATTTCAATGGAAAACAGTCTCTTTAGAGATGATATTGAGAGATTTATCAGTCAGGACAAAAAAATCTATTTGACTAATACTCATTCACATCAAGATCATTGCGATAATAATCAAGAGCTTTTAAATCACTATCCTGAGATTTTATTTTTGGACCACTTTAAACTGCAAGATCAAGCTATTTTATATCGTACATCAGAAAGTTATATACAGGTTTATAGTATGCCAGGACATATTACAGACCACTGTATTTTTATTGCAATGGTTAACAACGAGTCACATTCTGCAATTTTAGGAGATACAATATTTCATGGAGGAGTAGGCAATTGCCGGAGTGGTGATGCTTTAGAGCTTTTTTCCTCTATTCAGAAGATCAAGCAATTGGTATGTAACAAAACAAAATTATATTTTGGGCATGATTATTTTTTAGATAATTGTGAGTTTCTTATGAATAATGGTATGGTGTTACCATCTTTTATCCAAGGTCGATATGATAGAAGAGTAAGTGAAGAAGTATATATTATAACAACATGGCAGGATGAGATGTCATATAATAAATTTTTACAAATTGAAGATATGAAACAATTTATAGATTTACGAACCAAGCGTGACTGCTGGTAAGCCAAGGAATAAATGATGGAATTATTAGAAGTAGGTAAGGTTGCACCAAGTTTTACATTACAAAATCAGAAAGGTGACAAAGTCTCTTTAAAAGATTTTAAAGGTGAGAAGTATGTTGTGTTATATTTTTACCCGAAGGCACTGACTCCTGGATGTACTATACAGGCATGTGGTATTCGTGATGCAAAGAGAACGTTCTCTGCTAATGAGACTGTTGTGTTGGGGATTAGCCCCGACCCTGTTAATAAATTAGAGCGATTTAATGAAAAAAAATCACTCAATTTTGATTTACTGTCTGATTTAGAACATAAAATTGCTGACAAGTATCGTGCGTGGGGACCTAAGAAATTTATGGGTAAAAGTTATGATGGTATCCACCGTGTAACTTATATTATTGGTAAAGATGGAAAAATTAAACATGTCATGGCTAGGGTTAAAACAAAATCACATCATGATGATATTTTAGAAATTATTCGTACTTTTAAAAGTAATGCTAAATCTACATAGTTCTTTCTGATATTATTTCAAAAGAAATTTTATTTTTTAATCCAGTTAAAATAGTTTGTAGCTCTGGGTAGAGTTCAGGAGATCCTGTTATTTCAATATCTCTGTGCGTGACGCCAGTTTCATAGGGGAGAGTAGAGTAAAAACATATTCCCTCATTAGCTTCTAGAGTAAAATATAGAAATGCTGAATCTTGCTTAGGAACTCTGAGTATCATTTGATAAAAACTGTCCAATATTGCCTCTTTTTTCTGCTATATAATGATATTTGACTTACTGCATACATCAATTAGAATAATATTAAGGTTTAGTCAATCTTGAATATTTCATGTCACGGAGGACAGAGAGATGGTGGACTTAAAAACTCTTATAAAAATTAGTGTACTTTCGTTAATATTCCTTAACCTTAGTAGTTGCTCACTGTTCTCTTCTTCACGAAATGTTGTAGCTGATAGTAAAAATAAAGGCAAAGGTAAGGCTGCTGTAACCACAGTTGCTAAAGCACAATATGATGAACTTCTCAAAAAGTATCAGGTATTATTGCGACGCAACAGGCAGTTAGAAGGAGATGACCTCCCAGCTGATGTTACAGTTTCCCCACCTGCAAATTTACCTAAATTAGCAGAAACTGTAGATGTGTTTGCTAAGCAACTTGATAAGGTTGCAGAAGTACAAAATAGTTCAAAAAATTTAATCTCAGTAGCGGCTCCATTTATACGTAAAGACATGGAAGGACAGATTGCAGATATCAAAAAAGTAATTCAATTAATAGATAAAAACCACTTTGATGAAGCATTGCAAATTCTTAAAATTCTGGAATCATCAAAATACTCTCAGATTGCTGTGAGGTCTAAATTTTATACTGGAGAGGTTCTATTTCGCCAAGGAGAGTTTGATTTAGCCATGCAGCTATTCGAAGAGGTTATTAATCGCTATGCGTTTTCGGGGATTGTGCTAAAAACGTTGGGACGCCTAATCATTTGTAGTGAAAAGCTAAAAATTAAAAAGAAATATGATTTATATTATTCAATTTTACATGATTTTTTTAAAACGGCATAAAGGATTTTAGTTAGAATGAAATTTAACTGGTTTATTTTCATTTTTATTTGCATATTTAGCAACAGCTCCGTTGTCATTGCTGCTGCTGATGATTTAGAGTTTATTGATGATGAAGATGCAAAAATTTTTGAAAGTATTAATCAACAAGATATGTCCCTACTGGAGTCAGGGGACGATCTACAGTCGTTAAGAGAGGATATTGATGAGATTGCAGATGACTTAAGGTTTGAAAGCAAAGGTGATGTTTTTACACAATCTATCAAGAAAATTAGAAAAAGAAATAAGATAATTGCTGTGGAAAAAAAGAGAATTGCAATAGAGGAAAAGCGGAAGAGTCAGGGGCGCAAAGCATTATTAAAGAAAAAAAGTCTAAGCAAAGCCGATGAGCAGATACTGTCGCAGAAAGAAATATCTACTGGAGCTAAATCCAAAAGTGATTCCAAGTGGGCAAAGACGAATGATAAGTTAAATAGCAATACCACTCTTGTCAAAAAAGAGAGTGACAATGGTGAGATTTTTGATGTTGGGGATGAAGAGAAAAAATTATTAGAGATAGCAGAAAAAATTGAGGGAAGAATCCCTAAAAAAGAGTGGAATGAAATTGCTCTGGTCGCTAAACAGAGTCAGTATATAATAAAAAAACATGACAACCTATGGAGAGTTTCTAGGCGCTTTTTTGGCTCTGGATTTTACTATTCTAAAGTTTGGTCTTTGAATCCACAAATTACAAATCCACACGAAATTGAGCCTGGTATGGTGTTATTATTTGATACTGGAACAATGGATACTCCTCCAAATGTATCTATAGGGGAGTTCAAGAAAAATAAGGATGAAAAAGGTAATGTTGTTAAGAATGGTAAACAAAGTTTTATTGCAAAATTTGAATTAACAAACTTTGGAGAGAACGTGACTCCTAAGTGGCTTCCTGACAGAGAAGAACTTGTGGTTGAAGGGCATTATTTTACTTATGCTTCAGAAGAGACATATGATGATTTGATCAAGATGGGAAATGTTAACCTTGTCGATGAGTATAAAAGATATACTCCTCCCTTTACAGAGATAAACGTTCGAGAGCCTGGTGATGATTATGATGCTGTTGGCTTTGATAGAAATTCTAAGATATCTTTTGATTACAGCGAAGGGTTTTATTTAAATACTTTTGTTACAACAAATATTGTTCAAGACTTAGGGGTTGTTACAAATTTACGCAGTGAGAAGTCCTTTATACTGAATCATACTTATATCTATGTAAAATTTGATTTAGATGTTGCAGTGAAGCCAGGAGATCTCTTTTCAATTTATGGATCTGAAGGGAAGGTTAGCCATAGTGTTTCAGACCGGACTGGGTACAGGTATACAATTTTAGCTCAGCTAAAGGCAATTAGAAAAATAAATGATAAATGGGAGTGCTTAGTTCAGGATATTGCAGGAGTTGCTCAGCGTGGAGATCGAATTACTATTCATACTGCTAAAATCAACCAAATTACCAAAACCTTTAGTAGGCGAAAAATAGAAGCAGCAATTGTTGACTCCTATAAGAAGACAATAAGCGGTATTCACTTTGGTGACGTGGTATATCTAGATCGAGGACGTGCTGACGGCATTGAAATGGGTAATGTCTTTGAGGTATTCTCTAGTGATGACAAGGGAACGAACAGACGTATTACTCCCGACCCAACATATGTGATTGGAGAACTAACAGTTATAAGTTTGACTGATAATTTTGCAACAGCATTGGTGACAAATAGTGGAGATGTGGCTCAACTTGGAAATATTGTAATATCTAAAACAGAGCAAGATGCAATGAATTTACTTAAAATCAGGCAAGGATTTATTGATGGTAACTTATCAAAGTTAGAGAGCAGTGCACTAGAAGAGTTGGATGTTGAATTAAACCTAGAAGATGTGAGTGACGATCTACTGGCCAAAGCTGATAAAATGACTCTCACTGAAGATGAGCTCGATGAGCTGGAAAGACAAGAGCGTGAAAAATCAATAATGAAGGATCATGAGAGAGATTTAAAAGGTCTCGAACGCATGGAAGGGGAGCTTGAGAGTGTTGAAAAACAGCTTAATGAGTCAAAACTTGATGAAGATGCTCTTTTGGAAGGTGAAAACCTAGAGAATATTGAGGGAAATACTAAGAAACTTAGTGAAAATGCCTTTGAGTCTCTTAATGAAATAGAGAAAAATATTGGTAAAAAGTATCTTGATGAGGATCTTAATGCTAAAGAAAATCCTTATGGATTGACAAAATATGACATAGAAGAGATAGAGGAACTATTAAATTCTAAAGACAATAATTAAAAATAAATATTATAAAATAAAAAAGGTTTATTGATGAGTACAGAGGTTGCTACAGATAGTGTCGAAAAGAAAAAAGTTGTAAAGAAAAAAGTTGCTAAAAAGGTAACAAAAAAAAAGGTTACCAAAAAAGTAGCCAAAAAAACAACTAAGAAAACGACAAAAAAAACTACTAAAAAGAAGACAACAAAATCTAAAAAACGTGTTCTTGCTGATTACTCCTTAGTGATTGTGGAGTCCCCCTCTAAAGCAAAAACAATTAAGAAATATCTAGGAAAAGGGTTTCAAGTAATTGCTTCTAATGGGCATATTAAAGATCTACCCAAATCAAAACTAGGTGTTGATGTTAAAGATAATTTTAATATTGATCTTGTTCCTATTGCAGGAAAGAAAGAGAAAATTGAGCGTGTTCAAGAATTAGCAAAAGCTGCTGATAATATCTATCTTGCTCCTGACCCCGACCGCGAGGGAGAGGCTATTGCATTTCATTTAGCAGAAGAGATCGGACTTAAAAGAAAAAATGTTTATAGAGTTCTTTTTAATGCTGTTACGAAAACAGCTGTTAGAGAGGCGATCGATAATCCTACCGAACTTGATAAATTTAAATATGATTCACAAAAAACAAGACGAGTTCTAGATAGACTTGTGGGGTATAAAATTTCTCCAATTTTATGGGATAAAGTTCAAAGAGGCTTATCTGCTGGTAGAGTACAATCTGTTGCTTTAAGAGTTATCGTAGACAGAGAGGACGAGGTTAAGGCTTTTATTCCTGAACAGTGGTTTTCCATCCATGCTATTTTAGATCAAGCTGGTAAAGCATTTGAAGCTAAGTATTATGGTGAATCTGCTGATAAAAAAAATGACCTTACTGAGCAGCATGTTGTTGATAAGATTGTTGCCGAGATTGATGGAAAACCATTTATTGTCAGTGAAGTAAAAAAGAGAGAACGTAGGCAGAACCCAACGCCTCCATTTACAACTTCTAAATTGCAACAAGAGGCTGCAAATAAATTAGGATTTACAGCGAAGCGAACCATGATGGTTGCACAAAAGCTCTATGAAGGTATTCAATTAGAAACCCATGGCCTTCAGGGTTTAATTACTTATATGAGAACTGACTCCGTTAGAACTGAGACAGGAGCATTAGCAGATCTTAGAAAATACATTGGTGACAAGTACGGTAAAGAAAATCTATCAACTGATGAGATTATTTATAAGAAAAAGGGAAAGGGAAAGGTTCAAGATGCACACGAGGCTATTCGACCAACAAACTTCCTATTTGAGCCAAGCTATATAAGGGAGAATTTATCTGACGATGAGTTCAAGTTATACTCGCTAATTTGGAATAAGTTTATTTCAAGCCAGATGGCACAGGCTATTGTAGATCAAACCGCTGTTATGTTTAATATAGAAGGACATTATTTTAAAGCAAATGGGTCTATTGTAAAGTTTCCAGGTTTTAGAACTGTTTATCTTGAAGCTGCTGCTGAAAAGCGTTCAAGAAAAGGGGAAACTGAGGATATGTCTTCTGTTTCAACAGAGCTCCCTCCAATTGATGATGGCCAAAAGTTCTCACCTAAGAGTGTAACTCCAGAAGAGCACTGGACCTCTCCACCTCCACGTTATAATGAGGCTTCAATTGTAAAAGAGTTGGAAGAGAAAGGTATTGGACGACCATCTACTTATGCTTCAATTATTTCTAATATTCAAGATAGAGGCTACGTAGAAAAGATAGAGAATCGATTCTTACCTACAGAGCTTGGTATTGTAGTTTGCCGCATGTTGGTAGAGAGTTTTCCAGATATTATGGATGTTGAGTTCACTGCTAAGATTGAAGAGCTACTAGATAAAATTGAAGATGGTGAAGTAAAATGGAAAAAAGTCCTCAAAGAGTTTTGGAGTGGATTTGAAAAGACTTTAGAGAAGGCTAAAGAGGAGATGAAAAACCTCAAAAAGCAGGAAATACCAACTGGTGTTAACTGTATCAAATGTGCGGATGGAGAGTATTTTATAAAGTGGGGACGTAATGGGCAGTTTTTTGCTTGTTCTAATTATCCTGATTGTA
>DAOWEO010000084.1 GCA_030638415.1 Bdellovibrionales bacterium
AAATCAAAAATATATAATTTATAAGAATTTTTCATTAGTTCACCATTTGTATAATAGAGCGTATGCCATGTTGATATCTGACATAACAAATATTTTCTCTAGGTTGAGGGTTTGCATAAATCCAGCGACAAGTGCCATGTTGGTTACGTCTGTTGCAGAGTATTTACCACCAAGCTGCTTATCGGTTAGTTTTGATTTTATTTGTAGCCACTTTTTTAGCTCTGAAAGAGTATAAAAGTTATCATTTTTTTTATTATTTTTTAAAATAGCATATTGATGAACACCACCTATGCCTATGGCCTTAAACTTAGAGGCAGAGTTAATAAAATTGTCAGGGATACTGTTTAAAGAAAACTTGGCAGATAAATTAATTACTTTTTGAATGTTCTCAGTCTTAATTGGATTGGGTGAGCTATTTTTCTTACGAATAAGTGCCTTATTAACCAGATCTTTAAAGCTTACAGCACCAATTTTACCTTCATATAGCTTGGGACCATCGATACTTTCTATAATGATCTGCATACTCCCACCACCGATATCCCAGTATAGTATTGGTTTGTTGGATTGCAGAATATTTTTTGTTGCATGATACCCTAAGAATCCTTCCTCTTTTTGAGTAATAATTTTTAGATTCATACTAGTTTGCTTTTCAATTTGCTTCGCAAACTGTAACCCATTGTCGGCAGTTCTAAATGCAGAGGTGGCAACGGCCTTTATAGAATCGGGCTTAAATTTATCAATAACTGTTTTTAATTTAGCTATGAAATCAATACTTGTTTTAGCTGAGAAGGTGTTATTTGGTGAGGAGATCAAAATTTGTTTAAATGGAAATGGAAAAGAACTATTTTCTACAACTGATAGTACCTGTTTTTTACATATATTTACTTGAGCAAAGTAGTATTTTGTAGATCCAGAGCCAATATCAAAGGTAAGTTTACGTTGCAGGCACTGCGAGGAAGGTTGTGAGGAGCATGAATATGTAAATAAAAGAGTAAAAAGTAATAATAAATGTTTCATAGGCTTACCAAGTTAAATTTTTTTCGTATAATACCATATATGTTGCGATCAAATAAAGGACAAACATTTTTTGAGTTTATTTTTCTCATATTAATTATGTTCATTTTGTCATTTACTCTATTAAAAGGAACAAACTTTGCTGTTAGCAAAAGGTGGGAGTTAATTGTGAATATAGTTACTTCACATGATCTTACTACACCGTCTAATGTTCAATTTCGCTAAATAAAAATAAGAGGATAAGTAATGGATTACTTTTTAGCACTAGATCAAGGTACCACTGGTACAACTGCTGCACTTGTAAATGCAGACAACCTAAATTTCATTGATAAAGTAAATTTAGAGCATAAGCAGATATATCCAAATCCTAGTGAGGTTGAACATAATTTAGATGAGATTTGGAGCTCTGTTGAAGAAGCCGTTGTGCAACTGTGTACAAGAAATTGTGTTGATACAGATAAAATTATAGGAATTGGTATAACCAATCAAAGAGAGACCGTTTGCTCTTTTAATAAGAAGGGGAAACCTCTATATAACGCACTAGTGTGGCAAGACAAAAGAACGTTACAGTTTTGCCAAGAGCAGACTGATTCAACACTAGACATGGTAAAACGACTAACGGGACTTCCATTAGACCCTTACTTTTCAGCAACTAAGATGAAGTGGCTTTTAGAAAATAGTGTTATAGTGGCACAGGCGAAAAAAGAGGATGATCTCTGTTTTGGTACAATTGATTCATTTCTACTGTATAAATTAACAAATGGAGCTTCTTATAAAACTGAACCGTCAAATGCTTCACGAACACTTCTTGTGAATATTGAAACGGGAAATTATGACTGCTCACTGCTTGATCTGTTTAATATTCCTAAAAAATGTCTACCTGAAATTGTTGATTCATTTGGAGAATTTGGAAAAACCACTGGTCTATCTTTCCTTCCAGATGGAATTCCGATTACAGGTATTTTGGGTGATCAACAGTCAGCTCTCTTTGGTCAAAATTGCCTAAAATATGGTGAGCTAAAGTGTACTTATGGTACAGGAGCTTTTCTATTAGTTAATACTGAAGATAAAGTTGTTCGCTCTACAAATGGACTCCTAACAACTATTGCATATCAGCATAATGGTAAGGTGGCATACGCTTTAGAAGGAAGTTCTTTTATTGCAGGGGCTGCTGTTCAGTGGTTACGTGATAACTTAGAAATCATTACTAATGCAAGTGAAACTGAAGCTATTGGCAGACAAGTGACTGACCTCAATGAAATGAAAAATATTTTATTCCTTCCATTTTTTAGTGGTATTGGATCTCCTCACTGGATTGGGGATGCAAAGGCAGCTATTGTTGGACTGACACGTGATAGCAAAAAATGCCATATAGTCCGTGCTTGCTTAGAAGGAATTTGTTTTAGTATAGATGATCTAATTAAGGCAATGGAGATAGATCTAGGAAAAGAGATATTAAATTTAAGAGTTGATGGTGGAGCTGTTGCTAACAATTTATTAATGGAGATTCAGGCTACAATATCTAATCTAGAGATTGATCGACCAGAAGTAATAGAAACGACTGCATATGGAGCAGTTTTAGCTGCTGCAGTTGGGCTTGGAAAAATAAGTTTAAAAGACTTAGGTAACATGCATAAAACAGAACAAAAATTTAATCCATCACTAAAAGATAGTGGATACTTTAAAGTAAAAAAAACAGACTGGATTAATACAATCAAAAAACTATATTAATTTTAATCCGTTTTTGTTACATTTTTTAACTCAACAGTAATATTTCCCAAAACAGGAACTTTTTGAATAAATGAAGTAACAAGTTTTCTCTTTGTATCAAAGTAAATTTTAACAATTAGTGTTTTGAACTCATCTGCTGAAGGGTAAATAGGAGTTACTTTTATTGTTTGAATATTGCCAGTTTGCGACTCTATCCATATCTTTGATTTTGAAATTTTTTCTTTATAGTTGGTATATATAATTTTTGAGTTATTTTTTCCCCTTGTAAGATTTAGCATAGGGGTAAATGCAATCAGTGAGCTTGCATCAAATATCGTTGCATGTTTGGGAATTCCTGGCTGTATCTCTGACATTTTTAGAGTTTTAGTTTGTGATCTTTCTAGGAAATTTTCGTTGAGTGAGAGATCTGTACTTTTGTGCTTATAATAAGCAAAAGTATCATCTCCATTAAACTTTACACGTACGCATTCAGATTTTGTTATTTTTGTTTTCCAGTTGCATTTAGTATTTAAAATCATATCTCCATTTAAGGTACTATATCCTTTAAAATTAAACCCTCCCTTATAGAATATTCCATATTTTAGGTATGATGTTCCCTCAGAAAGAATAACTCGCTGTCCTTTATAGGACACGGTTGAAAGACTAAAGCTAAAATCAGCATTTTTGCCTTTAACTTTGTAATATAAAGTAGTCTTAGCAAAACTTAGGGTCGTGAGTAGGCATAAGGAGATAGTCATAAGCTTTTTATACATAGTAAGTCCTTCTAATATAAAGAAATTTTATGTATTAAATCTTATTCATGACTAAATGACAAGGTTACTATCGTCATCCTCGTTAACATATTAACTTTAGGATGGAGCTGGCTGCTGTATAATTAGTAGTTGTTCACTGTACTTTTTAACTTGACGAAAATATATATTTTTTTCTGGGGTGGCAGTACCTTTGGTAATTTCATAAGGTCTACCCATATATATATAATGAATGTAGTCCATTCTATTAAGACTGTTTATTATCAGCCCTTTCTTACGTGCAATTTTCTCTTTTGATTTTAGCTCAACTAGTGCCTCAGCTAAAAATCCTATGGTTGCGACAGCTGCATGTTTAGGATTTGTTAAAGTATCTTTTTTAACTCCATATTTTTTAGCTATTTTTTTGGGAACTCGTTTTATCTGAGTTGGCCCTCTACTATTATTATTGGTGTTGAAGCCATTTCCCTTTGCCAGTGATACAACAAATGGAAGCACTTCTTTGATATAATATTTTTTGTTTGTACCAAAGCTTGTTTCATTTCCTAAAATCCCAAAGGCCAGTTTGGTAAGTTCGTTATATTCATCATTATCAAGATTATACATTTTCATTATAGTTGCTTTTTCTTTTGCTAATGTGCTTACAAAGGACCTGGCGGTCTCAGTATTATATGAAGGTTCAGTAATTATAGTACGAATTGGGTTACAGACATTACTGCGTGGTGAGTAGTTGTATTCTGCGTAGCTGCTTTTAGTTGTGAGTGTTGTAAAATTAATAATACCATTTTTTACTAAAAAGGTATTTCCCTCTTCCTCTGGTAAAATATAGATAGGATCTGATGGTTTTAAGTACTTATATAAGAGTGACATATTATCAGGCTGAGAACTTTGGCAGACATTATTGGAAGTACACTCTGCTTTGATGCGATTTACTTCAAGTCGAACTTTCCTGTCTTTTTGATTAGTTAAATTGATATATTTATCTGGGTAGGTTGAATTGAGATAGAAAATACCAGCACCTACTCCAGGTGGAGATTTATCACTCTTGGGAAACTTTGCATCAATACTTACATCGAGTAGCACTTGTCCATCGTAGTCGAAGATCTTCATGGTCTGATTTTGTTTATCGATAACTGCATATTTACTGGGAATAAAATTTTTGTGGTAGCTCTGTAAGAGATATAGATCATCTTTTCCATTGACCTCTTTTTTATATCGTTGCATGTCACCATACAGAGATGATCTTGGAATTGTTGGTATGCTAACTTTTTTATAAAATAGCTTAGATTGCTTGCTATGAGGATTTGGAGAAGAAAACTTTAGTCTTTTTAATTTCAAAACTTCTTGTAGCTTAGATTTTAATAGAGGTTGCTTAATAGCAGGTAGCGATAAGTTATTTCCAAATTTAAAAATAGTTGAGCCTAGTAGATGACTGGCTAACTTATCATTACTGCATATTGAATTTATATAATGTGCACACCGTTTTAAATATTCGGGGGAAAAATGTTTGATGTATTTTTTAATCTCTTTAAAGAGGTTTTCACTCATTTTGACGTATTGTTTATTTAACTCTTTTTTTGATAATCCTTTAAATGATTTTATCTTTCCATTTATAAATGATACTTGGGTGGACATGTTGTTGAAACCATTCTGCTCACTTGTAAGCTTATCTGCCATCCATGCAATAGCTGCATCGCCTAAGTTTAAATCAGTTTTCTTATCTGACTCTATTTTTAAAATAATAAAGGCAGAGATATCTTTATTATAAAATTTTGCTTTTTTCTTCCAATCAAAAGTTGATTGCATATTTTCAATAACTTTTTGGTAATCAGCATTTAGTCCATATTTACTATATAGTGAATTAAGTTTCTTAATCGTTTGACTGCTTTGAATTTGTTTTAACTCATCTTTAATTATTTCATCTAAATCTTGTGAGTTATCTTTGTCTTGATTAAGCTTGGCAAGCTTCAAAGTTGTTAAGGCATATTGCTTACTAAGAATAGATTTTCCATCTTCTTTTAGTAACTTTAACAGCTCTGTTCGTGCTTGGTCTTCACAATAGGATGCTTCATCACCACTAGACAGTAGAGGTAGAAATAAGAGAAATAGTGTAATTAGCCAATTTACCATATCTTTCTTGTCGGTTATTGTTTCTAAAAGTTTAATTCAATAAAATTTACTTAGAGGGTATCTGTTTGACAACTCTATTGCTGCTGGCTAGTATGGCGAAGTTGGGCCGGACAATCGTGGAGAGGTGAACTCCGCCAGGTCGGGAACGAAGCAACGGTAGCTTACTTGCGTTGTGTTCGGTCTGACACTTTTCTTTTTCTTCATTATATAATCCCTTTAACATTTGCCGAACTGTGATAATTTCTTTATTTTTAGATGTATAATTTTTTTTATGAAAAGGTGAATTAATGGCATATCAAGTTTTAGCCCGAAAGTGGAGACCTAGGAAATTTGAAGAGGTTGTGGGACAGGAGCATATTACGCGCTCTCTGCAAAATGCTATTAACAGTGAAAAATTGGGCCATGCCTATTTATTGGCAGGAACAAGAGGAGTAGGAAAAACATCTATTGCTCGGATTTTTGCCAAGGCAATTAGGTGTCCAAATAGGACTCCTGAGGGAAATCCCTGTTCAGCATGTTCTAGTTGTCAGGAAATTGATCAAGGTGTTTCGATGGATGTTGTTGAGATGGATGGTGCATCTCATAATAAGGTAGAAGATATTAAAAGTCTTTTAGAGACAATTCCTACTATGCCCATGTTTGGAAAATACAAAATTTATATCGTAGATGAAGTACATATGTTGTCTAACAGTGCTTTTAACTCACTACTTAAAACATTAGAAGAGCCACCAGAACATGTGATTTTCATTTTTGCTACGACAGAACCACATAAACTATTGGGAACGGTATTATCTCGTTGTCAGCGCTTTGATTTACGACACATATCACTTGTTGATTTAGAAAGTCATATCGATATGCTTTGCCAAAATGAGGGTATTCTTTTTGAGTCTCCCCGCTTAAGAACTAAAATTTGTGAACTAGGCCAGGGATCAGTGCGAGATACACTGTCAATTCTGGATCAGGTCCTAAGCTATACTGTCGATAAGCGAATAAATGAAGATATTTTAGTTACCTCTTTGGGGATGGCAAGATCTTCTGCATTAAAGACATTATTAGAAGCAATGCTACAAAATAGAGTTGGTGAAATTTCAAAAATTTTCTATGGTCTCATTGCCGAGAATGTAGATGTTCATAAAATTGTACAGGGTGTGCTTGAGCATCTTTATATTGTTATTGAAAATATTGATAATCCGAATTATCTTGTGCAAGAGAAAGTGATCGAGCTTGATATTTTGGAAGGAATTGATTTTGCTGAGCTTTTCTGGATTTTTGAAGTTTTAAACAAAGATTCTGCTTGGGCGCTGAATTCATTTGATCCAGTAAAAAGTGTTGAAATTATTTTCCAAAAAATTTCTTATCGAAGAGATTTTTTCTCACCAGAAGGAAGAAAAGTTTCTTTTAAGGATGTAGTAATAGAACCAATCGTAGAAAAAAAAAATGAAAATATTGATATAGAAGCTCCTGCTGAGTACCTTGAGGATCAGAAGTTAGAAGAAGATGATTCTTGTTTAACCTGTGGGACTCCTATTATTAACAGTCCGAATGAAAGTGTTGAAAAAACATGGGAAAATTTCTTAACGTATCTAGATCAGTATTCTCCCGGAGGGCGTGCAAGATTAGAGCAAGGGGATATTTCAAAAGAGCCAAGTATTATTGGGGAAAGACTGTTTGTAGATTTGTGTTATAAAAAAAGTAGTGCAATCTTTTATGAACATATTATAGAGAGCTCTGTTCAAGCACTTATTGTGCAATTAATTGCTAAGTTCTATGGAGTAGAAGAAAATAGTGTATCTTTTGAAGTTAAATTATTGGAAGATACTGATAGTGAAGAGTTTGTATCTAGAGCAGAAAAAAAAGAGATTCGTCAGGAAGAAGAGAAAGATAAAATACGAGAAGAGCTAGAAGAAAGTGAAATGTTAAAAAAAGCACAAAATATATTTGGTGTAAAAATTGATAATATAAAAGTTAACTGAAAATCAGACCGGAGGATGTGATGGGAAAAAATATGAACCACTTGTTAAAGCAAGCACAGCAAATGCAAGCAAAGATGGGCACACTACAAAAAGAGCTTGAAAGTAGAGAGTTAGATGTATCTACTGGTGGTGGAATGATCAAAATAAAAATGAATGGAAAGCAACAGATTATTGATCTCTCTTTAAATCCAGAATGTGTAGATCCTAGTGATGTTGAGATGCTAGAAGAGCTTATTAAAACAGGAATTAATCAGGCAATCAATGAGTCACAAGAGATGGTTTCTTCTGCAATGAGTAAAGTGACTGGTGGGATTAATATTCCAGGATTATTCTAGGATATGTTACAGTTGCCGCAAAAATTACGAAATGTTGTTGAGCAGTTTTCAAAACTACCGGGTGTCGGTGGTAAATCTGCGCAGCGGCATGCACTTTTTTTATCTCAATTTACTGAGGTGGAACTATCTGAGTTTTCACTAGTTATAAAAGAGCTAAAAAACCTACAAAAGTGTAGTGATTGTGGTCTCTACCTGGACGAAGAAACATGTTTAATTTGCTCGTCTGAAAAGAGAAAAAGTAGTAAAACTTTATGTGTTGTTGAGGGTATGACAGATTGCTTAGCTATTGAAGCTAGTGACCAGTACTTTGGACTCTATCATATATTGGGAGGAGTATTAAATCCTCTTTTAGGTATTGGTCCCGATGAGTTAGGTTTGGGGCGACTGAGAGATAGAGTAAATTCAGATGATATTGATACTGTGATTTTGGCGGTGACACCATCTGTAGAAGGAGATGCTACGTGCGCCTATCTGAAAGAAGATTTAGGTAGCTCTGTCTCTGTTGATCGCATTGGATTTGGTATTCCAATGGGTGGAAGCTTTGAGTATCTTGATCCTTTAACAATTATGAAGGCCTTAGAGAATCGGAAAAGGATGTAAGAGTGTCATCAGAAAAAATAGTAGAATATTTAAGCTGTGAAATTAGCAATTATCTGGAAGATATTGAAAATAATATTAGCTTAGATCATGATATTTTTGTTTGTCGTAAAGATGGTGTTTGTCTTTTTAAAGAGCTAAGTGAAAATGTTAATGCACAGACTGTAGGAGCATTAGTTGCAGGAATGTGGCAGGCAGCAGAAAGTGTTAATTCTATAAATACAATTTCTGTTAATGAGTACATGCTACAGTTTTCAACGTCACAGCAGGGAGTGATGGTTTATCCTCTTTACCTTGAGGATGAAATATTCTTGTTAACGACACTATTTGGTGAAGAGCTAAATCCTGGAAAACTAAAAAATAGTTGTCGTAAGTTGCGTGATCAGCTGGTTAATAACTATACTGATTACCAGCAAATGAGACCTAAAGAGATTAGTAATGAAAAGAAAAAACAGGAGTTCCTGTTTTCAAATATTAGTGATAAAGAGATAGATCAACTCTTTTCATTTGCAGGAAGTTAGTTATGTCATTTGTAAATTACCATTCGAAAGAGGTTAATTGTAAGATTGTTTACTACGGTCCAGGCCTTGGTGGAAAAACCACCAATATACAACATGTTTATAAAAAAACTAGTGGTGACTCAAAAGGAAAAATGGTTTCATTAAATACCGATAATGAAAGAACTATTTTCTTTGATTTTCTCCCTTTAGACCTAGGTGAAATACGTGGCTTTAGAACAAGGTTTCATCTTTATACTGTGCCGGGACAAGTATTTTATGAGTCGAGTCGAAAATTAATTTTACGTGGAGTCGATGGAATTGTGTTTGTTGCAGACTCGCAAGTTGAGAGGATGGAAGACAATGTTGCTAGTCTTAAGAGCTTAATTGATAACCTAGAAGATCATGGGTATGATGTTTCAACTATTCCACTTATTATGCAATGGAATAAGAGAGATCTGCCTAACATCGTATCTGTAGAAGAGATGAGTAATATTTTGAATAAATATGATTCACCAGAGTTTTCAGCACAAGCAGTTAGTGGTGAAGGTGTGTTTGAGACACTAAAAATGGCCAGTAAACTTGTTTTAATGAATTTAAAGTCTGGAATCTAGCTTTCTAAAACACCGAGGTATTGTAAATAGATAATATGAGCTTCAATCAGCTCTTCTTGTGGATATGCACTTGAGGCATTTCCAACCAAGTGGTGTCCTCGTTGAACTCCTAGGTTTACTCCAAAAAAATAGTCTGGAAATAGAGCATTAGAAGTTTCTACGATTCCATCATTTGCTTCTTTAGTGTTTAGGATTATTTTTGTAAGCTTCATCCAAGCGTGACCTTCACGCCAGTTTGAATCAAATGACAATGCTGTATAAAAAAGATTTTCAGGAAGATTATCATAGTTCCTTTTAAACCAAGGTTGTCTATAGTTAGCATCAAGAGCAGTTTGAAATTCTGGAGATAGTATAAAACCATATTTATTAATTGCATTTTGAAGAGGCGAGTTTGGAATATGTTGAATGAGATTAAGTAATTTAACTCTATTTTTCTCTAAATGATAGGTTCCCAAAATAGGTACAGCAAGCATTGATGCGCCTATTATTTTTTTTGCAGCAAAACGAGAATTCTTTTTTAGATAGTGTAGAAGATCAATTCCTCCTTTAGAAAAGGCAACAACCCATAATCTTTGCGTTGGATTGTCGTGAGTATATTGTTTAAGCTGTTCTTCTAGCAGACGAGTATTATGCAGACTACTCTTAAGTCCACTGATGTTAGCTACAATAAATTCGACATTATTTTTTTTACAATACGCTTCGACTCCACGTTGAAAATCAGCTTGGTTAAACATTTCATTAAATACTCCAGAGATCAGTACAATCGTAGCGCTAATTGGCTTGGCAGATATGTTTTTTGTTCTTTGTGTATCTACAGAGCATAGCTTTAACTCATTAAAAATAGTGTTGAAAATCTCACTTTGTTCAAAGTGAATAGGATCTAATTGTTCATTTCTTGTTACAGCTTCAACAATTGTTTGGTGACGCTTTGCCTGCTTGGGATCTTCAATAAAAGAAAAGTCGTAAAAGGACTTCAGATATTCCCAAGAGATATTACTAAAATAGGTCGATGAGCTAATAAAGTTTTTTAATATTGTAGTTTTAGATGAATTATTGAATGATAATATATCATTTTGTAATTGTAGCTTTATCTTTAAACTTGCATTTAAAAAACTCTTCTTAAAGTATGTCTTTCTTTTTTGGCGATCATTATTTCGCTTTAAAAAATCTGTTTTTAAATTAGAAACCAAAACTACAAAACTCCTACTATTAATGGACAAAGTTGCTATTTACAGGATACCATTTAAGCTTAAATTGAATTTTGACACTGAAAAAAAATATAGTCAAGGAGATGGTTTTGAGTAAGGTTGTAATTGGAGTGATTGGAGGCAGCGGTGTCTACCAATTAGAAAATCTCAAAATTGTGACTGAACATGATATTGATACTCCTTTTGGTAAGACATCAGACAAAATTATTGAAGCAGAGCTTGGTGGTGTAACCTTTTTCTTTTTAGCAAGACATGGGAAAAATCATAGTATTTCACCTTCAGAAGTAAATTATAGAGCAAATATATTTGCTCTGAAAAAGCTAGGGGCAAACTACATTATTTCTGTATCTGCAGTCGGTTCCTTAAAAACTAATTGTAAACCAGGAACACTTTTCTTACCCAGCCAGTTTATTGATTGGACTAAGGGGATTAGGGCAAGATCATTTTTTGGTGATGGAATGGTGGGGCATGTTTCAGTGGCCAGACCAATAAACCTTGAATTGAAAAAAATTATTGCAAATTGCTGTGAGATAAAAAAGATAGAATTTGAGACAGGAGGGTCTTATATATGTATTGAGGGACCGCAGTTTTCGACTAGAGCAGAATCCGAATTTTATCGATCAATTGGAGCGAGTGTTATTGGTATGACAAATGTTCCAGAAGCTTTTTTAGCTCAAGAAGCAGGAATGGCATATGCAACTATTGCAATGGTAACAGATTATGATTGCTGGAAAGATGAGCACTGCACTGTTACTGAAATTCTCAATGTTATTAAAGCTAATTATAGCCAGGTTAATGTTGTTTTGCCTCTAATACTACAAGAGGTTACTAAAAATAAACCAGAGATTGTATATGAAAATGAGTATGCTCTTATTACAAATAAAAAAAATCTTGGTGAGCGGCACCAAGAAATTTTAAAAGTTATTTTGGAAAAATAGTGAAAAATTATGGATCACATTATTCAGTATTAAAAAAAGAGTGCCTTAATTCACTAACACATGATGGTGAATTAAATAGCGGTACTTTTGCAGATCTTACTTTTGGAGCAGGAGGACACTCACTTTCACTAGCTTCAATGCACACAGACTATAAATTATACTGTGTTGATCAAGACCCAGATGCTCTTGAAAATGGAAAAAAGATTATTGCTGAGAATAATTTTAGTAATCAGATAACTCTTTTAGATATGAATTTTTCCTCTTTTATTCCTTATGCTAAAGAGCATAGTTTGGATTCATTTACTGGTATCTTATTGGATCTGGGGGTTTCGAGTCATCATTTTGATTCACCCGAGAGAGGATTCTCTTTTCGTTTTGATGCTCCATTAGATATGAGGATGGATGTTGATAATGCTGACGTTCCTACAGCTGCAGATATATTATCTAGTCTTGATGAAGAAGAGATTGCCGATATTATTTGGAAGTATGGTGAAGAACGTTTTTCCAGACAGATTGCAAGAAACATTGTTGAGGAGCGAGCAAAAGCACCAATAAAAACAACAAAAGATTTAGAAAATATAATTTTTCACTCATATCCTAAAAAAATGCGCTTTGGGCGCTTGCATCCTGCGACAAAAACATTTCAAGCTCTGAGAATTGCAGTTAATCGTGAACTAGAAGTCTTAGAAGAGGTGTTACAAGGCGTAACATCTCTTTTAGCACCAGGTGGTCGCCTAGCTATTATAAGTTTTCACTCACTTGAAGATAGAATAGTAAAAAGGTCTTTTAATTTCTTGGCCAAAGAGGAAAAAATTGTTAAAATTTTAAATAAGAAGCCTATAAGACCATCTAAACGAGAGCTTGAAGATAATAAAAGGTCACGAAGTGCAAAATTAAGAGTAGTTGAGAAAATCTAGGGGATATATGGCAAGTTCTAAAATAAAGTCTAAGTGGCAGCGAAATATAGAAATGAAAGTTAAGAGTATTGTTTTTAGTTCTCAAATGCTTCCATTACTTTTAGCTTTTTTATTTCTATCTATTCTTTTTGTATTGTTTCGCATGAAAGGAGTTGAGCTTAATTATACTATCTTAGACGCACAGCACTCGCTAGAAAATGTTAAGTATGAGAACAAAGCCTTAAAAGCAAAGCGCGCGAGGCTGCTTTCGACAGAGAACCTAAAAGGTATGGCGGCAAAACATAATTTAAATCAACCAGGAACGAAGCAAATTATTGTCATACCAGAGCAAAGTGAATGATCTTAAATACTAGGGAATTAAAACTTAATGAATGAGTCTTTCCGTAATCGTATTATTATAGTTTTTGCATGTTTCACATTGTTTTTGGGTGTTGTTATTTTAACTTCATTTTATCGTCAAGTCGTCAGTAGAGAAAAACTAGTTGCTTACTCCAAAAGGCAGATATTACGCACTAATACCGTATATCCTAAACGAGGAAATATTTATGATAGAAACGGATCACCATTAGCAATTAACTTAAAAACATATAGTATTTTTGCAATACCTAAAGATATTAAAGTTTCAAAAATAGCGAAAAGATTGTCTAAAATTATTCCAGAACTATCTCAGCAAAAACTGGCAAAAAAACTAAAAGGAAGAAAGAGATATACATGGCTTGCTAGAAAAATTGCATTAACTGATGAGCAATTAGCTAAAATAAAAAAGCTAAAAGGTATTTATTTTGATGCAGTTCCTAAAAGATACTATCCAAATGGTGAGCTGTTGGCCCAGTCTTTAGGATTTGTTGGAGTTGATAATACCGGTTTGTCTGGTCTGGAGTATCGATATGATAAAGCGCTAAAAGGCAAACCTCGTATTGTAAAATATCATCAGGATGCTAAGGGACGTGCTGTTAAACATGTTTCTACTGTATCAGGTGAAAAATCACATGACATTTATTTGACCATAGATAAAGAACTGCAAATGATTGTTGAGAAAAACTTAAAGGAAGTAGTCGCTGAATATCAAGCCCTCAAGGCAGGTGCTGCTGTTATGGATGTTAAAACAGGTGAGATACTTGCAATTGCTAACTACCCATCATTTGATCCGAATAAATTTAGAGATAGTAAATCTTCAGATAGAATTTTATCTTATATTAACGCTCCATTTGAACCAGGATCTGTTTTCAAAACTTTTACAATTGCTTCTGCCTTAGAACATAATGTAGGAAAGAGTGATACAAATTACTATTGCGAACGTGGAAAATACAAAGTTGGTGATCACTATATAAAAGAGGCTGAGTCTCAGCATAAGTATGAATGGCTATCAATGGGAGATATTTTAAAGCTTAGCTCAAATATTGGGACAACTAAAATAGCCTTTGATCTTACTTATCCAAAGCTAAAGAAAACATTGTTAGATTTTAATATTGGAAAAAAACTTGGTATTCAAATACCTGGTGAATCGCGAGGTATATTTAAATTAGATAATGAAAACATATCCTCATTGAGTTTAAGCAATTTAAGCTTTGGACAGGGAGTTGCAACAACTGCATTGCAAATTTTGAGCGGATACGCTGCTATTGCAAATGATGGAGTATATCATTATCCAACAATAATTAAGGGAGAACAAAATAAAGAACCGTATCAGGTCGTTTCTAAAAAAACAGCACTCGAACTCCAAAAGATGCTAGAAAGTGCAGTGGAAGATGGAACAGGTACTAAGGCTAAGGTTGGTTATTTTAAAATAGCTGGAAAGACAAGTACAGCTCAGCGACCCGTTTCTGGTGTTGGATATGAAGGTTATATACCTGGCTTTGTAGGATTCCCTCTGAATATTGCAAATAGTTTTGTAGCTTTTGTGTATGTGGAAAGGCCAATCGGTAGGAAGTATTTTGGAAACACTGTCGCAGCACCCGTATTTAGGAAAATTGCTGAATACATACTTTATAAAAATAAACATTTCAAAGATATTGCTTATACCACATCTAAAAAGTATTCTGCCATTATTGACTCCGTTGTAATTAAGAGTTCTGCACGAATCAAAGGTATTGGTATAGTTCCAAACTTTATTGGATTGGATAAAAGGTCAGCAAGAAAACTAGCAGTTAGATTTGGCCTTAAATTGACATCACTAGGAGTTGGAATTGTAGAAGAGCAATTTCCCAAAATTGGTACAAAGATAAAAAGTGGAGATTTACTAACTTTAAAATACAGAATACCTGAGTATGAATAGCCTTAGCTTGTTGTCACTATTGGAAACAGTTGGAAAATCAAACTCATTCGATATCTTATTTACTGGAGTGACTCTTAATTTACAAACAGCAACATTAGACGATATATGTTTTTATAATTTACAAGAAGAACATGGTATTGAATTATTTAAAAAAAGACTAGATATTTCCAAAGCCAGTATAATAATTATCCCAAATGATTTATGCAGTACCAAGGATGATGATCGCATTATAAACGTCTCACAAGAAGAATTTTATAAATTGCAGGAAGTTATTTGTGATGCCCTTTATCCCTTAGTCAAAGACATTAATCTAGTGGGAGTTACTGGGACAAATGGTAAAACGACAGTTGTTTTTCTCGCGGCTCAAATTGCACAAAAAGCTGGTGCTCCTGCTGCATCAATCGGTACACTTGGGCTATGTGATGGTTTTGCAAAAGTATTAAGGACTCATAAAACAACTACACCATCCTATATTGATTTTAGAGAAGAGCTATATTGGGTTGAACAAAACACTAATATTAAAACTCTTTTTATTGAAATGAGTAGTCATGCATTAGAACAAAATAGAATTTTAAATTTCAAACTTTCGGCTGCAGGGTGGACAAATATTACGCAAGATCATTTGGATTACCACAAGACATTTGAAAATTACTTGACTGCAAAATTGAAAATTACAAATTTATTAAAAGAAACAAGTCAGCTGGTAATTTCAAGAAATTCAAAATTGGCTTCACTTCTTGTAGGGCAAGAAAAAAAAGTTGCCAATTATTTAGATCCCAAAAAGGTTTTATTATCGGGAGACTTTTTCCACCTAGAGCATAATATAGAAAATCTTGAGTTAGCAATCTCAATAGTATGTAATATTGGTATACGGGTTGAAAAGATAAATACACTTGAATTGATTACCCCACCAGGACGCCTAGATAAAGTTGCGTACACTAAGGGTAATATTTATATTGATTTTGCCCACACTCCAGATGCCTTAGATAATGTGTGCTCAGCATTAAAGCGTAGTTTTCCTGAAAAACAGCTAACAGTAATTTTTGGCTGTGGCGGAGATCGTGATCAGGCTAAACGACCCTTAATGGGTAAAGCGGTATCAGCGTGGGCCGATAATATTGTCGTTACATCTGACAACCCTCGTAGTGAGAATCCGGAACTTATAATTGATGCAATTGTTACTGGTATTTCTAAAACTTATAAAAGATATGCAGATCGAAGTGAAGCAATTATATCAGTATTACAAGTGATAGAAAAAAATGACATTGTGCTTATCGCAGGTAAAGGACATGAGGATTATCAAGAAATTCAAGGTCAGAGAATTCCATATAGTGATTATAATGTGATTAATGAGTTTAGGAAGAAATATGATATTTGATGGAAGCTTAGTTTATACACCAAAAACAATTATTGAAACGAGTAATCATAAGAATTTTTTACAGAATGAGTCCTTGGAAGTTTCGACGGACTCTAGAGATATTACAGGCAATTCAATCTTTATTGCTCTCGATGGTGAGAACTTTGACGCATTTAATTTTATTAGCGATGAGCTATGTTCTAAGGTGCAAGCGGTTGTATATCAACACACAACACAAAGAGTTGCAACGATAGAGCGACTAAAGGTAAAGTTCAAAAATGTGGTGTTTATTGGTGTTGAAAATTCGGTAAAATACTTACAACAATTAGCAACAAGTAATTTAAATTTTTGGAAAAAGAAATACTCAGGAAAAGTTTTTACTATTACTGGTTCCAATGGCAAGACAACTAATAAAGATATGATCTTTCATATACTGGAGACTCTATTTCCAGGTGAAATTCATTCTACTTGGAAAAATTTTAATAATCATATTGGTGTTCCGTTGACAATTTTCTCATTGGATAAATCACATAGATTTCTTGTTTTGGAAATTGGTACAAACCATCCTGGAGAAATTGAAACCCTATGTAGTATTACGAGTCCGACCTCTGGTTATATTACTAATATAGGAGACTCACATTTAGAGTTTTTTAAAAATCGAAAAAATGTCTTTAAAGAAAAAATATCCCTGTTTGAATCTTGCTATAAAAATCATAATGTGGAAGATATCTTTATTATAAATACTGATGATGAACTATTAAAAGATATAAAAATAGAGAGTTTCTGTAGAACGTGTGGAGCAGATAGTAATGCGAACTACTGTATTTCCATAAAAAATGATTCGGTCAAAATGATATTTGATGGCGAGCAATATACAGTTGAAAATAAATTTCTACTAGGTCGTCATAATTATCAGAACCTTGCAATGGCAATTGCACTTCTGGATGGCTATTTTTCAGGTAGACGTGTTGACATACTAGCTGCCGCAGTAAAATTCAGACCACAAAATAATAGATCTCAATTTTTTGTAGACGGGAAGCAGACAGTTTTTTTAGATGCATACAATGCGAATCCAACTTCTATGGAGGTTTCTCTAAATTCTTTTATTGAGTATTTACAGGTAGACGGTAATTGTGCAAATGCTATTTTTATTTTGGGTGATATGAATGAGTTGGGTGAATATACCAATTCAGCACATGAAAATCTTGGCAAATGGGTTGTACAAAATATTGTGCCATTAAGGGCCAAAACAATCTTTATTGGACGCCATGCAGCAAGTTTTCTAAGTGGTATAACTACCGATGATTGCGACTATTTAGTTGATACTTACGAAAGCCGCGTTGAATTTGCAAAAACATGGTCCCAGATACGAGATAACTACTCGTTTTTATTTATTAAAGCAAGTCGTTCTTTACAACTTGAGTCGTTACTAGGTATAAGGTAGGGTTCAAGTTATTAGAGGTAGCAACTTAAGGTTAAGGGCGGCTTAATATGCTTTATTACTTATCACCGTTTTTCCAAGAAACGGCAGGTTTGAATTTATTTCGTTATATTACGTTTCGTTCGTTCGTTGCCTTTATGATATCCCTAATTATCTCAATTATTTTTGGTAAATACTTTATACGTTATATGAAGTCTAAGCAATTTGGTCAGGTTATAAGAGAAGATGGCCCCAAGGCTCATTTGCAAAAAGCGGGTACTCCTACCATGGGTGGTATTTTAATTATTGGTAGTATGATGGCTTCTCTAATTGTTGCCGGAAACTTTGCAAGTACCCCATTCGTATTAATTATTGGGGTTATGTTATCTTTTTTTATCTTAGGGTGGTTAGATGATTATCTAAAAGTTATTAAAAAAAATAGTGATGGTATCTCTGCCAAGGGAAAATTACTGTGGCAAACCATAACTTCACTTATCGCAGGATATTTTTTAATATCACAGGGAATTATTGACACGCAATTATATCTTCCATTTGTAAAAGGGCCAATATTAGACGGTGGTTATTACTATCTATCGTTTATAGTTTTAGTTATAGTTGGCTCTAGCAATGCAGTTAACTTAACAGATGGGCTAGATGGTCTTGCAATTGGACCTATTATTACTAGTGTTTTAAGTCTAGGGGTGGTTGCATATGTTACAGGACACTCTTCACTATCCACCTATCTATTTATTCCTTATATAAAGGGAGCTGGAGAACTCAGTGTTTTTGCCGCTTCTATGGTTGGAGCTGGAGTTGGTTTCTTATGGTACAACAGTTACCCTGCTCAAATATTTATGGGGGATGCTGGATCTCTTTCATTAGGGGGAGCGCTGGGAACAATGGCAGTATTAGTGAAGAGTGAATTTCTCTTTGCAATTATTGGTGGACTGTTCGTGGTTGAAGCGTTGTCAGTTATTTTACAAGTTGGTTCATTTAAAATTAGAAATAAAAGAATTTTTAGGATGGCACCTATTCATCACCACTCTGAACTTAAGGGGTGGGCTGAACCAAAGGTGATCGTTAGGTTTTGGATTATCAGTCTTTTTCTGGCACTCTTAGGAATTGCTTCGTTAAAGATTAGATAGAAGAGGAGTTTATGGAAAGATATAAAGGTAAAAAGATTTTAATTGTAGGAATTGGAGATACTGGATTTAAGTTGCTCAATTTCTTTAACCGTCTTGATTGTCTGATTAAGATTACTGATATTAAACCTATCTTTGATCTTAACAAGGTTGTCAAAAAACTGAAGAAAATTGATCCTGTACCAGAGATGATATTTGGTGAGCACCGTGATGAAGACTTTCTTGATAGTGATGTCATTGTATATTGTTCGGCGGTAAATCCTGAACTTCCTCAGCTTGAACTAGCACGGGCACAGGGAAAAGAAGTTTACAGTGAATTTGCATTGGCCAATAAGCTATGTAAAAAACCAATAATTGCAGTTTGTGGTACTCATGGTCGAACTACTGTTGCTCATATGATTGCTTTTACATTAAAGCAAGATGGTAAAAATCCTTTCGTTGCGGGAAGTTCTGAAAAAGCTTTCATTGAACTTGGGATGCAACCTGATTATGATGAAATTGATTATGTCGTAGTCGAGGTTTCAGCAATTCAGATGAAAAAGTTAAAAGACTTTCATCCTAAAATGGTTGTTTTTACAGATATAGGTGAGTCATATCCTGAAAAGTTTTTTCTCTCTGCAGGAGATTATATTGAGACTAAGCTTAGTATTATAAAATCACTGTCTCCTGAAGATTCATTAATTGTAAATTTTGATAAACTTGCAAATAATACATTTTTTAGAAATGCTAGTGCACAAACTTTTTGGTATTCACGAAAATCATTTGTTAAAATGGGTGTTGTTAGTGAGCTTCAAGGAACACATTTTCATGATAAGAGAATCCATTCTAATATCTATTGTCATTCTGAGTTTAAAGTTAATCAGATGAGAATAGTTGGTGTAGAGAATAGGGAAAATTTACTCGCAGCAATTACTGCATGTAAGGCATTAGATGTATCAGATAAGGCGATTCAATTTTGTATTGAAAAGTTTCCAGGTATTCCTCATCGTCTTGAGTTTATTATTGAAAAAAATAAGGTTGCTTTTTATAATGATTCAAAATCAGAAACAATGGAAAATCTTGTAAAATCAATTAAGGCTTACAAGAGTCCTGTAATATTGATTGCAGGTGGTAAGGATATTGAGGATATGGATTACAGTCCTTATACTCAAGAAATATTAGATAACATCAGGGTTTTAGTACTAGTAGGTGAATGTAAGGAACGATTAAGTAGGGCATTAGGGGATCATTCGCAAATTTATCTTGTGGGATCATTTGAAGAGTCAGTACTTTTTGCTTATCAAAAATCTAGAACAGGTGATGTTGTTTTATTGTCGCCAGGAAACCATGCATCTGATTTTTTTAGAGACTACCGTGAAAGAGGTAGCTACTTTAAAAAGCTTATTTACCAATTATAATCGTAAGCATGCATGACTTTTTTACATGTTGTGCATGTTTATTATTACTCTAAGATTTCTTTCGACACGTTTTGTCATTTATCCCTTATTCTGTTAGACTTTTTAAATGGATACTGCAAAAGCACTGCTTTTTTTTCATTATATTTTTAGAATATTAATCATCTTTGGATTGGTGATGGTATTTTCAGCAAGCTATATTTTTTCCAATGATACATATGGTACGCCATATCATTTTATATTACGTCAGATGTTATATCTTGTTTTAGGTGGCAGTGCTGCTTTTGTGCTAAGTAAGGTAAAATCAGAAGTCTGGCTTTCATATGGCAAATACGTACATTACCTTTTGTTTTTATTGGTATTTTTGACGTATGTTCCTAGTCTCGGAGTTACAATCAAAGGGGCACACCGTTGGATTAGCTTGGGATTTATGCGATTTCAGCCTTCTGAACTTTTAAAATATTCTCTTATTTTGGTAGCAGTCCCATATTTTGAGTATTTTGTAAGTATGGATTTAAAAAAGAAAATAATTGATGGTGCGCTTATTTTTCTTCCTATTATTTTGATTTTAAAGCAGCCCGACTTCGGTACATTTACAATATGCTTTCTTGTTGTAATGTTTATTGCTTATATGAGTAATTTTCCTCGAAAATATTTTTATAGTTTTGCTGGAACAGGCATTGTATCTGCAGTTATTATTCTTTTTGCTCAGCCCTATAGGGTACAGAGAATGTTAACCTTTTTAGATCCATGGGCGCAGCCAAGAGATGGTGGGTTTCAAATTATTCAGTCATTTTTAGCTTTTGCAAATGGGTCCATCTTTGGTCGAGGCTTAGGTAATAGTACTGAGAAACTGTTTTTTCTACCTGAAGCACATAATGATTTTATTTTTAGTGTAATTGGTGAAGAGCTTGGTTTTGCAGGTGTTGTTGCTGTTATTTTACTCTTTCTATCTTTTATTTACTTTGGATTTTACCTATCTTTGAAAACACAAAAGCGTGATTATGCTATAACTCAGTCTACAATCATTTTTATGATTGGAATTCAGGCCTCACTTAATATGGCCGTTGTACTAGGTTTACTACCTACTAAAGGGCTGAATCTTCCGTTTATTAGTTACGGTGGAAGTTCATTGGTAGCTAATCTGATTGGAATAGGAATATTCCTATCATTACAAAAGGGAAAAGGTGCTAAAACATATAGTACGCAGAGTGTGAATAGCGTTGAGGTTAAGACTGGTCGTAACCAATATTTCACATAATGAATTTTGACCTATTACTGGAAGACTAAGTTGAACTATTTATATAAAAAGTATTGAGAGAAGATGAGTAAGTCACAAATTATTTTAGTCGCTGCAGGTACCGGTGGGCATATAAATGCTGCAAAATCACTGGGGCATGTATTTAAAGAAAATGGATTTGATATTCTATACTTCACCGGCAGACGAAAACTTGATAAAAGATTGTTTCAGGGGGAGCCGACAATTTTTTTAAAAAGCGAAAGTTTAAGAAATCGTTCTGTTTTTAATAAAGTAATTTCTATTTTTAATAACGTTGCTGCTTTTTTTACAAGCTTAAGTATTATGAGCAACAATCGTCCTAAAGGTGTTATTGGTGCAGGTGGGTATATCTGTGGTCCCGTTTTAATGGCTGCATTTTTTCTAGGAATACCAATTTACATAATCGAACAAAATTCAGTAATGGGTTTAACTAACAAACTATTAGCTTTTTTCGCCAATAAAATTTTTATAAATTTTGAGTATACTAAGGGAATGGGAAGTTTTAAGAACAAACTTTCTCTAGTGGGAAATCCAATAAATAGAGACATACGTTTACACAATTTCAAATATAAAGATGATTCAACTATCAAAATTCTTGTAGTTGGTGGTAGCCTCGGTGCTTTAGAAATAAATAATTTTTTTAAACATTTTTTAGAGGTTAATGACAGAGAAGGAATATCAATTCGCCACCAAACAGGAATTGGTAAGGAGATAGTGACTAGCAGTGATACTGTTAAGTACTGTCAGCTTGACTATATTGATAATATGTTTGAAGAATATGACTGGGCTGATTTGATAGTTTGCCGTGCAGGAGCTTCCACACTATCAGAGTTGCGCTTTGTACAAAAACCAGTAGTACTAATACCATATCAGTATGCAACTGATGATCATCAAACCATTAATGCAAAGCTGTTTCAGCAGGAATCCAAATTCTCAGTGTATATTTATAGCGGAAAAGAGTTAGAAGAAAATAATTTTAAAAATTTTAATAAGGTAATTGATAATAATGTTATTGATAAAAAAATAGATAGGATAGATTACTCAAAGTATGAATCTACTGAAAAGATTATCTATAAGGAATGTTGCAATGATTTTTAAAGTAAAAAATAACATAACAGTACATTTTATCGGTATTGGCGGTATTGGGATGAGTGGGATTGCGGAGGTAATCTTAAAGATGGGGTATAGTGTCACAGGATCCGACATTGCTGAGTCTAAAAATGTACTGCGCTTGAAAACACTTGGGGCAAAAATAAACATTGGGCATGCTGCAGAAAATATTAGAAATCCCACCATTGTAGTATTTAGTTCCGCCATAAATGATGACAATAGAGAGTTCCAAGAAGCTAAGCGGTGCAATATTCCAATTATGAGAAGAGCTGAGATGTTGGCAGAACTAATGAGGCTTAAAAAAGGGATAGCAATTGCCGGAACTCATGGAAAAACAACAACCACAAGTTTTTTGGCTACAATCTTAAAAGAGGTTGGGTTTGATCCTACTTATATAATTGGTGGTATTGTACATAACTTAGAAGGACATGCTCAAGTAGGCAAGGGTGAATATATCGTAGCAGAGGCTGATGAGTCTGATGGGTCTTTTTTACTTTTAAATCCAGTACTTTCAGTTGTTACAAATATCGATTCAGACCATTTAGACTACTATGGTAGTGAAGCCAAATTACATCAAAGCTTTTTAGAGTTTATTAATAAAGTTCCTTTCTATGGTCTATGTGCCTTTAACGCTCATAATGATATTTTAATGGGGATGATTCCTCAAATTCGTAGGCCATGGTCACTATTTGGTATTGTAGGAGTAAGCAATGAGGAAAAGGTAGATTTTCTTGCAAAAAATATTAAACAGCAGGAAGATTACACATCTTTTGACCTATTTTATAAAGCCGAATTTCAGGAGAATATAAAAATAAAATTATTTGGAAGACATAATATTTTAAATGCTCTTGGGGCTATTGCCATGGCATACCATCTTGGAATTTCATTTAAAGATATTGGAAAAGCAATTGTACATTTTGAAGGGGTAGGAAGAAGGTTTCAAAGTGTATTTAAAACTAAAAATATTGAGATGATTGATGACTATGCTCATCACCCGACAGCAATAGCCTCAACTCTTGAAACTTTGCGTAATAAAACAGATAAAAAAATAATTGTTGTATTTCAGCCTCATCGCTATTCTCGAACTCAGCAGTGTTGGAAATCATTCTTACATTGCTTTAATCAAGCAGATGAGGTTTTCTTACTGCCAATTTATGCAGCATCAGAAAAACAGATAAAAGGAATTACTGCAGCAAGTTTGAGTCGTGATATTAACAGATTGCATCCAGAGCTTACTAAATGTATTGGTGAAGTTGAAGAGTTATCGGATTACTTTAAACAGTTAGAAGCACAAAAAAAACAGGCTGTTATTATTTCAGTTGGAGCTGGAAGTGTTGGTAGATTAACAAAGGAATTGGTTGAAAGTGTCTTCACTAAGTAAATTAGCAATAGACTGGGAAATATTATTCAAAGATGATTTTGTCTTTGAGGAAAGTAAAAACCTTTCATCATTAACGACATTAAAGCTTATGGCCCACGCTCCTCTGATTATTATAAGAAGTAGAGAGTGTCTATCTCATATTTTAAAAAGTTTAACAGATAATAAAATTACTTATAATATAATTGGTAAAGGGTCTAATATAATCTGTGACAACAGTGATATGCCATATGTTCTTTTAGATTTTATGGTAGATAGAGCGATATTAGAAAAGTTTGCTAATCGCTATATTCTACCTGGCTCAGTACCGATCTCTCTTTTGACGTCTGCTGCTATGAAGCTATCTTTAGATGGATGGGAAGTTTTTACTGGAATCCCTGGAACTCTCGCAGGGAGTGTGGCGATGAATGCTGGAACAAATCTAGGCGAAATAGGTAGTTTGATTAAAACTGTTTGGGTAGTTAAGCCAAATGGAGATGATTATAAATATACTGTTGATGCAGATAGTTTTTGCTACAGAGGTAATAGCTTTTTAAAAGATGGAGAAGTTATCTGGCAAGTTGAAATTACTTCATCTGGTAAAAAAAGTGATCAAGAAAACAATATTAGAGAATATTTAAAAAAAAGAAAAGAGAGCCAGCCTTTAGACAAAGCAACTTGTGGATGTATTTTTAAAAATCATATTTCAGTGAATACTTGTCGGGCCGGCCTATTTATAGATATAATGGGGCTTAGTGGTTTCGAATTAGAAGGATTGAAAATATCACACAAACATGCAAATTTTATGGAGCACAGTGGTGGAGCAGAGTATAAAACCTTTATAGATATGATGAAGCTACTAGAAGATGAGTTACTATTAAATTATGGAATTACTTTTAAGAGAGAATTTCAAGTACTAGGGAGTGCTGCAGATGCTTAGAGTATTTTGGTTTGTTTGTCTGATGCTATTTGCAAGTTTAACTTTTGCAGTAGAAAAAAAGTTGAGGTATCAAACGTCTTTTGGAAATTGTCCATCTGAGAGTACTGGCAAGCTTACTCTAATGCTTATTCAGGAGTTTGAGAAGAGTAACTCATTGAGTTCCGTAAAAAGTAAAATTGTTGAGGATAAGCTTGCAAATAAATTCTTTCTGTCTTCATATAAGGTAAAGTATAACCCACTGAAAAACTTACTACTTCTTACTTTTGAGTGTCCTATTCCCCTAATGAAGGTACATGTATACAAAGAGGCTGGAGTCGAAAACTATGAAGCTATTCTTGTAGAGGGGGGCAAATTGTTTGATCCTACCTATGAAGTTCTACTACGAGCAGAAAAAAAACTAAAGGTATCTCTTCCATTTTTTGCACTACCTGTAGAAGAGTTAAATACTGATTTAAAAGTAAGAATTGCAAAGATAATGATAAAATTGGATAAATCATTTCGTAACAAGATTGCAGAAATTATCTTCTCAGACTCTAAGCAGCTAACATTTATAATGTCGCTTAGAAACCATTCAAGTAGTGCCTTTTTAGGAAAAGACGACTGGTGTGCAAAAGTACTTCAGTTGAAGAAAATAGTTAACTATATGGAAAAAAGCAAAAAAATACCTTCTGTCATTAATATCACAAATAGTCAGAAAGTTGTTGTCAAGTTCTGAATCAACTTCTAAAATTTAAGTAATATAAAAGAAATATCATTTATTGATATTTCGCCATATTTGAGGAGGAATGATTTCTCCTGCTAGAGAAGGGAATCTCGATGAAACAAAAGAAAAGTATTGTTGTTGGTCTAGATGTAGGAACAACTAAGGTATGTACTCTGATTGGAGAATTAGATGCAGATGCTAATTTAGAGATTATTGGCATTGGAACACATCCTAGTTATGGTCTGAAAAAGGGCTCAGTCGTCAATATTGAAAAGACAGTTAATTCTATTTCAAATTCACTTGAAGATGCAAAACTAATGGCTGGGGTTGATTTTAATCGGGCTACAATTGGTATCGCAGGAAGTCACATATATAGTTTTAATAGTGCAGGTGTTGTGCCTATTAAAGGTTCAGAAATTACAGATGAAGATGTAGACCAGGTAATTGCAGCAGCAAAAGCTGTTGTGATTCCATCTGATAGAGAAGTACTTCATGTTATTCCACAGGAATTTATTGTGGATAATACTGGAGGCATCAAAAATCCTGTTGGGATGTGTGGTGTACGCTTAGAGGTGAAGGTACATATTGTTACTGGAGCAGTTTCACTTATTCAAAATCTTGTGAAATGTGTTGAACAAGCTGGTGTAGAGGCTGAGTATATTACTTTGCAACCAATTGCCTCGTCTGATGCCGTATTATCATCAGAAGAGAAGGAGATGGGAGTTGTACTTGTTGATATTGGAGGCGGAACGACTGATCTTGCTATATGGAAAGATGGTAGTTTAGTTCACTCTCATATTATACCTGTTGGTGGAAATCATTTTACTAATGATCTGGCAGTTGCTTTAAAAATTCCACACTCTGAAGCAGAGAGAGTAAAGCTTAACCATGCTAGCGTCCTAGCCGAAACAATAAATCAATCATCTCATATTACAGTTCAAGGTATTGCTGGAAGTAGACCTAGAGAAATTTCATTAAAAGTAATCGCTAATGTTTTGGGAGCACGAGCTGAAGAGCTCTTTGGTCTGATCAAAGGTATTGTAATGGACCTTAATTTAGATTCAGAAATTACAGGTGGATATGTTATTAGCGGAGGAGGGGCACTGATTGAGTCAATGGCTCCACTTGGAGAGTATTTACTAGAGAAACCAACAAAAATTGGATACCCAATACCATTTGGTGGTATGACAAAAATTATGCAAAATCCACAGTACTCAACAGTGCTAGGATTATTATTAGATGCAAGTAAAAAAATTAACAATATACCTAAAGAAGAGCACGAATCTAACCTAGAGGTCTTTAATAAAATAGGTGATTCATTAAAAGGTGTCTTTAAAGGAATTTTTTAAACATACAGGGGGAAAATTATGTTTGAAATAGCGGATAACGATATAAAAAATGAAATGGAAGGGGCAGCGAAGATAAAAGTCATTGGTATTGGCGGTGGTGGATGTAATGCTGTTAATACAATGATTAAGGCGGGTCTGTCGGGAGTTGAGTATATTGTTGCAAATACTGATGCACAGGCACTTAATGCAAACTTAGCCCCAACCAAAATTCAACTTGGTATTGATATTACGAAAGGGCTTGGAGCTGGTGCTAATCCTGAAATAGGAAAAAAAGCTGCACTTGATGAATACGAAAAACTTACAGAAGTTATCGATGGTGCAGATATGGTATTTATTACCGCCGGAATGGGTGGTGGAACAGGTACTGGTGCCGCACCAGTAATTGCAAAGCTATCAAAAGAGCTAGGAGCACTTGTAGTAGGAGTTGTTACTAAGCCATTTATGTTTGAGGGTAAAAAAAGAATGCGTCAAGCATCAGAAGGAATTGTAATTCTAGAAGAGTCTGTTGATTCTCTAATTACAATCCCAAATCAGAGGTTGTTGACTATCGCAGGAGAGTCTCTCTCTTTAATTGATACTTTTAAGAAAGCAGATGATGTCTTACTAAATGCTGTACGAGGAATTTCTGATTTAATCAATAATACTGGGCATATTAATGCAGACTTTGCTGACGTTACTACTGTAATGGCAAATAAGGGACTTGCTCTTATGGGAACTGGATTATGTTCTGGGCCTGAGCGTGCAGTACAAGCTGCCAATGAAGCAATAAGTTCACCACTTCTTGAAGATATTACTATTGATGGTGCAACTGGAATTATTATAAATGTAACCGGTAATGAACTATTAACCATGCATGAAGTTAATGAAGCAGTAACACTGATAATGGAAGCAGCCGATGATGAGGCAGAAATTATTTTTGGAACTGTGATTGATGAGACTATGGGTGAAGATGTAAAAGTTACTGTAATTGCAACAGGACTAGGTGGGCTAGAAAGAGTTACAACTAGAAATAAGCCTATACTGGAAAATAAACCTGTTGAGGCCTTAAGATTACCTGTAGAAAATATTGTAGAGTCAACACCTCTAGAAGCTGAAAAAATTGAAGAAGCGATAATTCCACCGATGGTTACAAGTGATGATACAAGTTTGAAAAATGAAGTTTTATCTTTAGATGAAGTTTTAGCAGAAGAAGAAATTACTGTAGTACCACCACAAGCCCAAGAGGATGTATCTCCACTGATTAAAAGTATCCGCTGTGCAGCTGAAAAATATGAAGACAGTAAAACGATTCCTCCTAAAACCTCTACTACAAGACCTACGACAAGCACTGATAATTCTCATGGTAGAGCAAAATCAATTGCAGAAAAGCTTGGTTTTATGAGTTTTGATGAGGAAGAGCTTGATACTCCAACTTACTTACGTAAAGATGATAATAAAGACGGTTTAGAGCTGTAATTCGTTACAGTTTTATTCTTCCCCCTAAAAGCCGGCTTCATATGATGTCGGCTTTTTTTATAATAATGGGGTTTTAATAAATATGAAAGATATAAAAAAAGAACAATTACTATTTATAGGTTCATTTGTTTTAGTAATTTTTTATCTATTTTGGGATATTGGTAACCTGAGTGGTATTCGTCAAGGGACTGAAGCACTATACTTACAGGTTTCCAAAGAGATGTTTGAAGCTGGTAGCTTCTTAACCCCACTCTATAGAGGTGAGCATCATTGGTCTAAGCCACCACTGCATTTTTGGTTACCATTTCCTTTATATCAATTATCGGGAGGATACTCCTTATTGATGGCCAGAGCTGCAGTAGCTATTTTTACAATAACTTCAGTAATCTATATATCATTTAAACTTAAAAAAGAGATATTGGTCTCTTTCTATCTTCCGTTTTTTATTTTTATAGGGAGTATGGGCATTTTTAAATTTTCACGTACATTCATGATGGAAATTCCATTTTCAATTTTACCAATGATTGCAATGTTTATATTTTGGGATTATCTGCAAAATAAAAAAAAAGTATACCTAATGTCGGCAGTGGTATTTTTAGCGCTGAGTGTATTAATAAAAGGTCCGATTACAATTGTAATGAGCTTTTTAGGCTTGCTGTCGTATCAGATTTACCTGCTATACAGTGAGAGGAAAAGTATTTTTAAAGAGTGCTTCTACTTGCTGTTTTTATCAACAATGCTAGCCAGTAGTTGGTTTGCTCTTTGTTATATTGAATATGGTCAGGAATTTTTCGATTACTTCTTTATTCGAGAGAATATGGGAAAATTTGGACAAAAAAGTATGCCTTCTATCAAATTAGTCCAAGGTTTACTTCTATATATATTACCGTGGTTATATGCAATTCCACTAATGTTTTCATATATTGCTAAAGATAATAAAGCATATAAAAATATTATTATTTATTTTTTTAGTTTAAGTCTTGGATTCTTTTTTATTTGGTTTTTTCCAGCTCAAAAATCCCATCATTACGCTCTTCCAGTCCTTCCATTCATATTAACATTACTTGTAATTGTTACTCATGAAGTAGGGATGAATTCAAAAATAATAAAATGGGGCCAGCTCCCAATAGTACTTCTATTTATAGTTATTGAATTATTACTGTTATACTTTTCTACCAGTGGCTATGAGTATATTGTACACTTCGTTGTTCTAATTACTTGGATGCTAGCTAGTTACTTTTATATGAGACGTAATGGACTTTATGGAATTTTATTTTCTACTATGGGATTTATTTTATTTTGGGTATTATCGCTAAATACACTATTTCTACCTGTAGTCCCACCAGATGTAGTACAACTTGTGAAGCAGAGTGAAAAAGTGATTTTTTTAAATGATCGTAGATCATATTTCTTCGAAGAGGCATTAGGAACGAGAGTGAAGGCCGTCTCAGTTGGTGAGGCTAGAAAAATTCTAAGTGAAGATGCAGGATACATTATTGTTTACGAAGCGAGATTTGGCAGGAAAAATATTGAGCAATATAATATTATAGCTCAATGGAAAAAATGGATTAGAAAAGTTAAGTGGAAAAATGTAGTAACTGCCATAAGAGAAAGGAATATTCACTATTTACAAGAAAATATATATATATTATCTAAGTAGCTTATTCTTTAAAAACTTTTAGTTTATTTTTGATAATTTCTGCATTTTCTGCAGGAGCATATAGGATAACGACAGATTCTATTTCATCAGTAGTGTGATTTATTTTGTAGTGAGTTTGAAGATAAGTTGGAAGAGTTTCTTGTTCCCAAATCATGTTTTTAAACTTATAAATTCTTGTCCCTTTTTCTGGATGTGAAGGTGTGGTTTGTACAGAGTCAATTTCTATCCATTTTGATTCAAGAAAAATCTGGTAGTGTTCATCACAAAAATTTAAAGATTCATGGGTATGTAAGCAGGTTTCACAAAAAGGGTGTTCGCATATATTACATATCCCTCCCGCTTTTTCAGTGGGATGATGCATACAGTGTCCATGAAGTGGTTCTAATTTTACTGCTGGTTGTTTTCGACTTGGGATTTTAGAAGCAGGATTATTAATATTTTTATCTTTATGTTGTTTTAGAAAAAGAAATAGAAATATTCCTATAAAACCAAGTAGAACAATAATAATTACAAAAAGAAGCAGTACAATAATAATTAATGTTTTATCCATAATTTACACGTCTTTAACAATAACAATTGGTTTATAGTTAATAATTTTACCAATCTCTCTTCTTAATTCTATTCTTATTTGTTCTAAAACACTATTGCCATTTTTAGATCGAAGAAGGTTAAGTCTATATTTAACGATTAGGTCGAGATCTTGACCAAAATTAGTACTTAAATACAGTGGTAGACCTTGGTAAAGTACCTCGAAATTAAGAGTTTTTTTATTAATAATAACAATTACTAGCCCTTGTGATGCAATCTTACGGCGTTGTGCAATTTGTTCTCGTTCAATAAATAGGTGATTACCGTGAATGAGTATAGGAAGATTTTCATCATGTTGTTCAATTTCAATATTGTTCTTTTTAATAATAATTTTATCAAAATTGGTTAAAAAATGATCTTCTATTTTTGGATAGTTATTTTTAATAAAACTTATTTGTTTCTGTAGAAAATAGGTCTCACCATGAATTGGAACGTAGTCGGTAGGTGTATAAGCATCAATTAAAATCTTTAAATCTTCCTGACCAGGATGTCCAGTGACATGAATTAACCTATCTTTTTCTGTTACAATTGTTGCTCCAGATTGTGACAGGAGATTTACTACGTGTGAGACAGATTTTTCATTTCCTGGAATTACTTTTGAGCTAAAGATAAATAGGTCATCAGGATTTGCGGTAAAGTAGGGATTTTCCCCCGTGGCGACTCTTTTTAGTGCACCTCTGAACTCACCTTGACAGCCAGTAAGTAAAATAATTGCTGATCCACCTTTATATTGTTCTACGTCTTCGATGTAATTATGGGGGGTAATATACTTATTCTCTTTAGCAATTTGAATATAATTACTAATACTTCGGCCATACGAGTAGACAAATTTATTTTGTTTTTTAGCAATATTGAAAATAGTTTGTAAGCGATGGATGTTGGATGCAAATAGAGTTATAAAAATACGAGAAGAGTGATTTGAGATCAGCTCAGAAAGTGCAGGAATCACATCAGCTTCTGAATATGATTTTTTTGGATTTAAGATATTGGTACTATCAGCCATTAAGATACGCTGAGTATAATTAGTCGTAAGTTTTTTTAATTTTTCAAGCTCAAAAGGTGGCTCATAAGTAGTTTTCAAGTCTATCTTAAAATCAGACGCATAAAAAACGGATCTATTATTAGCTTTATCTAATAATAAAAGGCCATAGGTATCAGGGATAGAGTGGTTAACGCGTATAGGATGGATGGCAAGGTTTGAGAAAGGAAGTATTGAGTCAGAGTCATATTCATCAATGTCCTTACTTATTCCACTAAAGCTAAGCTTGTGTGTGATTAATAATTTGGCAAATGGAGGTGCATATATTTTAATATTGGGAAAAATTTCCAATAGGTGAACTATCGCTCCAATATGATCTTCATGGCCATGAGTAATAAATAAAGTATCAACTTGTTCAATATCGGTGTAGTTGGGAATCAAATAGTTAATTCCGTAGCATTGGTCATTAGGAAACAGTATGCCACAGTCAATGATCGCTCTGCTTCCAGAGTGCTCAAGTAGGATCATGTTTGATCCTATTTGCTTTAGTCCTCCGAGCGGAGTAATCACTAAGTCGTTGTTATACATTTTGCCCATTAAGTAGATCTCTAATGTGAGCAGCTAAAATATGAGCAGCAACGTCGGTCTCTTCCCCAACAATAATATCTGCATACTGTTTTTGTGGGTCAAGAAATTTATCATACATAGGACGTACGGTTTCATAGTACTGCTCAATAACAGATTCTAATGAGCGTCCTCTTTCTTTTACATCGCGGTGTAGTCGTCGCGTAAAACGGATATCAGAATCAACATGCAAAAAACACTTAATATCTAGTAAGTTTCTTATTTTACTATCAAATAGAGTAAAAATACCTTCAAAAATAATTACTTTGCATGGTCCAACCTCTTCAGTTTTTGGAGATCTTCCACTACTTGTAAAATCGTAAATAGGGGCTTGAATTTGTTCACCATTTTTAATTTCTCTGAGGTGCTCTATTAGTAACTCCCAATCAAAGGCTTTTGGATGGTCAAAATTTGCTTTTCCTTTTTCTGTGTAGTTATCTTCAGGTTGTTTAGGAAGGTAGTAAGAGTCCATATGTAGAATTGCAACATCATTGTTTGAAAGTTCTCGAATGACTTTTTTGGCAAAAGTTGTTTTTCCCGAACCTGAACCGCCTGCAATCCCAATAATGTACATTAATGACCTCAAAAAAGTTGTTATATGTAAGATATATCATAAAACTAAAGAGAGATAAACTAAAAGCACAGTGGTGGTGTTCAAAATAATAATTTTTTACTATGATAGGTACAATGAGAGCATTTAAATTTCAGTCATATATATATATATTATTAATACCAATTACTTATCTGATAAGTGGATACTGTCTTGGTGATACAATCAATATTGCAATGTCCAATTCTCCTGCTAATTTAAGTCCTTTTTTTTCATATGATTCTAATTCTCAAAATATCAATCGTCTTGTACATCTATCGCTTATTGATTTAGACCGGGAAATGCAGGTTGTTTGTAAAGCATGTTCTAGGTTTAGTGAAAAGATTGATGATAATAGGCATATTATTCGATTTGAGTTAAGAAAAAATCTATTATTTTGGGATGGAAGTAAGGTTACCGCTGAAGATATAAGAAAAAGTGTTATGTATTATAAGGATACTGAGACTATCAAATCTGGATTTCGCTTTGCATTTCAAAAAATATTAGAAGTAAGGGTTATAGATAAACTAACACTGGAACTGATTTACAGTAAGTATGACATGGACCATTTGACGGACTTAACTCTTTTAAAAATTATAAAATTCCAAGGTGATATTATAAGTAAGTCCACTGCTGCAATTATAGGAGCTGGTGCATATAGTCTGGGAGAAAATAGTGATACTCGTATAATTTTACAACAAGTAAATGGACGACGTAAGCTTGTATTTAAGGTAGTGAAAGATGAGACTACATTGGCATTAAAATTAATTAAAAAAGAGATTGATATCTCTTTGGCGAATATTTCGCCAAGAAAGCTAGATTGGTTGAAAAAAAATACAAGTTTAAAACAGCAAGAAGTAGCCAGCTCTGCATTGCAGTATGTTGCGTTCAATGAAAAAAGAGGATTGCTGGCTGACCCTAAATTTAGAAAAGTGATAGGTATGATTATTCCTAAAGCAAAGATTATAAAATATAAGTTAAAAAACAGTGTTATTGATGCAACTGGTTTTTTTCCTCCGAGCTTCCCTGCATATTTTAATAAAACTTCAGATGTATCGTATGACACAAAAAAAGCAGCACAATTAATGAGAGATATCGGTGCAGTAAAAAAAGATGGAACATGGTTTTACAATAAGCAGAAATTGTCATTTAAATGGTTAGTGGTTAATAATAAAAACTCAATTGAATTAGTACGAATTATAAAAAGCTATTTCAATAAATTTGGAATTGGATTAGAGGTTATTTCTCAGGAATGGGGTAGCTTTTATAAGAATTTCAAGAGTGGTAATTACGATATATTAATGTCGCGCTGGATAGGATTTACTGGACCTTCTATTTTGCGCTTAGCTTTTCATAGTGAGAGTATTCCGCCTAAAGGTGGCAACCGTATTTTATATCGTAACAGCCTTGTGGACTCATTTATTGACAAAGGTCTGGCAGAACCAAGGGCACAAGTCAGACAACTATATATAAAAAAAGCCTTAGATCTTATTGATCGTGATAGTGCGTATCTGTATCTCTGGTATCCTAAAATAATATGGGTTATGCAATCTAATATTTCGGTAGACGAGTTGTATCCCAATACTAGCTTTGAGCCACTTTTAAACATAAGGATTTAAATGAATAAAGTATTTTTTCAAGTGGTTGTTGAGTATGTACTAGATAGTTCCTTATTGGAAGACATTAATAGAACTGCTTTTAGTGAATTTAACTGTGGTGGAAGCCAGGTCTTTGATTTTAATGAACAGCAAGTTGATTATCTACTTGGCAGTGATGCTTATGTTGGAGGTGAGTTACCTGAAAAGGTTCTTGCAAAAATTGATACGGCTCAAGCTACAGAAAAGGATTCTCATGTCTTTTTTTTCTATGATGAATCTGCTCAAGAGAGTGCGACCTCTTTTTGTTCTTACTTAAAAAATCTAGATAGTGAAAAACTTGTATTTAATATAGAGAAGAAGGCATGGGAAGATTGGAATCAGGAGTGGAAAAAACACTATAAGCCTATTGTTGTTTCTGATAGAATAAACGTTTTTCCATCATGGCTAAAAGACAATAATGATACTAATAAAATTTGGATCAATCCTGGAATGGGGTTTGGAACAGGAACACATGAGACCACTTTTCTCTGCCTGGGGTTCTACGATAGTTTTATTGAAAAGTTTTCTAAAATGGATGATACTTTAGCTGTTTTAGACTTAGGGTGTGGTTCTGGTATTCTCGGTATTGCCGCTAAAAAATTTACCAAATGTAATGTAGATTTTTGTGATATTGATACTGATGCGCTTGATAACTGTGTTGAAAATTTAGCGCTTAACTTTATCGATGGTGAGCTGGATGGATCGAGTGTTTGCAGCAGAGAAAAGTTGGTAAAAAATAAAAGATATAATTTTATATTTGCCAATATTTTAGAGCCAGTACTAATTGCAGAACAAAAAACAATTCTAGCTGCTAGTTTGGTTGGAACAGATCTTATAATTTCAGGATTACTAGAAGAGCAATTTTTAAATATAGTTAACACTTATGCGCAAGATGGCTGGAAACTAATTGAGAAACGAGATAAAAATGGCTGGGTAGCCTTACATCTAAATAAAGAGTGTTAGATGAGAGCAATATACGACAAAGAGTATAGTGGTGCCTTAAACGAAATTCTTGTTGTTAAAGATGAAAACTTCCACCACCTTAAAAATGTTATAAGAGTGAAGGACGGTGAGACTGTTCTGATTTTAAATGGCACTGGTGGCAAGTCCCTATCAACAGTATCGAAGATCAGTAAAAGAGAAATTGAGCTTACTATTTCTCATGTTGAGCAGGTGAAAGATAGTCGTTTTTTAGATATTGCATTTTGCTTAACGAAAAAAAATTCTTTTGACCTAGCCTTAAAACTTGCTGTGGAGTTAGGAGTAAAATCCTTTTTTCCACTGATTAGTGATTATTCTCAAAACTATATTTTAAACAAGCAGCGTCTTAATTCACTTACAATTAGTGCTGCCCTGCAATCGAATGCCGCATATGGCGTAGAAATACTAGCAAAGCAAGATTTAAAAGAATTTGTTAATTCACATGTAAAAAATTATTATGCAATTCATTTTTTTGATTTAAAGGAAAGTGCATCGAAGCAAATAAAAGCAGGACCGATTGGTAGTGAGTTAATTATAATTGGCCCAGAAGGTGGGTTCTCAGAAAATGAGAGAGAGCTTATATTAGCTAGTGAAAATACAATTGTTCACCATATCCCAGTTAATATTTTACGTGCATCTACTGCACTACCTACGGCAGTTGGGTATATCTTAGGACAAAAACGATGAAGTTTATTTTAATATTATTACTACTTACAGGATGCTCTAGCTTTACGGAAAGTAGTGGAGATTTTAAAATAAAATTGATTGATAGTTATGAGATTCAATCTACCTTTCTCTTTAAAGATAAGCCGTTTGGTGGTCTCTCTGGAATTGTTTATGATGAAAAAAATAAGTTTTTTTGGGCAATTAGTGATGATCGCTCTCAGCATGATCATGCAAGAATTTATAAGTTGAATATATTGTCAATATCTCCACTTAAAGTGGAAGTAAGTGAGGTAATATACTTACAAGATGAAGATGGAAACTTTTTTAAGCCAGGCCATGTTGATTTTGAAGGAGTTGCCATTCTGCCTAATGGTAATCTCATATTATCATCAGAATCAATTGAACATGATGACTTTAACTATCCACCTCGGATTATGGAATTTGGGATTGATGGGCAGCTAGTTAAGAACTGGGCTGTACGTGAGAAATATACTCGTAAAACTGGAGAGGGGGTAAGGCAAAATAAAAGTTTTGAGTCCATGACTTACTTTGCTGGTAGTGCATATACTGCTGTGGAAAATTCCTTGGTGCAAGATGGTACAGAGCCGGCATTTGGAGTACCTACATGGCTGCGCATTGCTCAGTACCGTCAGCAAAAAGGTTATTTCACTCCCTGCAAGGAATTTGCATATCAGCTATCAGCACTTCCTGCTGCAAATGCACAAGAGCAGGGAGATACAGGATTAGTTGAACTGCTTGGCAATGATGATGGTTCATTTCTTGCTTTGGAAAGGAGCTTTATTTATAATACACACAGGAATGTTGTTCGGTTATTTAAATTTAAGCTAGGTAAAAATATTATGAATCAGTATTCACTAAAAAAATACGTGGCAACCAAAAAGAAAATGGTGATGGATTTCTCTGAGCTAGATATGACACTTGATAATCTGGAAGGCATGAGTTGGGGGCCAATACTTAGTAATGGACATAAAACACTCATGTTTGTTAGTGATAATAACTTTAATTTGAAACAAAGGTCTTTATTTTTATTATTTGAAGTTATACCATAGAGGTAATGGAGAATTAATATGAATAAGACGGAAGTATCACACACAAATACAACCTCAGATATCGCAAAATTAATATTAGACCAAGATGATTGGGGTGCTATTGATGGAAGTCGTTCGGTCGATCAAGACTTGGACGAGCTTTCTTTTACTCCAATTACGGCTGGTCTGGGTTTTTCAAAGCCTATTGAACGTATCAATACCCTGAAAAATAAAGCTGTTGCAAGAGCTCCATCAAAAGAGTTCAAATATATTGACCGTCCAGTTAAAAATAAAAAAGAGATGTTACGAGATATGTCATCACGGGCGCTGGAGACAAACTTGTCTGATGATATGGCCAAAACTTCTCACCTAGCTGCTTTTTATGACAAGAAGCCAGAGGTTAGTAAGAAAAAGACACCAAGTAAAAAAAGAAAGCTTATTTCAGCTTCGTTAGAGAACCGTTTGGCTGCATGGGTCATCGATAGTGTTGTAATTACAATTATGCTCTTAGGTTTTTTTGGTGCAATAGCAGGATTATTGGAAATTAACTTTTCAGAGGTCTTATTACAGCAAGGAAAGGGCTTCTTATTATCTTGTTGGTCACTTCTTTATATTATCTACTTTACCGTTTTAGATTTAGACCGTAGTTTTGGCAAAAGTGTTTTACGTATTAAAATTATAAAATTGAAAGCTCAAATATCTATCATTGATACTTTTGTGCGAACTACAACGAGTTTGGTTAGTCTTCTATGTTTTGGAATTCCTTTGCTGTTTGATCTACATGGCCATTTATCAGATACGAAAGTAATTAAGTGGAAATAAGAGAATGTTAGAAGATTTTATTGTTAAAAATAGGTCCAAAAAAATTGTTTTCACGAACGGTTGTTTTGATATTTTACATGCTGGACATGTTACCTATCTAAATGAAGCACGTGCTCTTGGTGATATTTTAGTTTTAGGTTTGAACTCTGATGCAAGTATTAAAGAGCTCAAAGGTGATCTGCGTCCTATTCTTTCTGAGCAAGAGAGGAAACTTATTTTAGAAAATTTAAAAGCAGTAGATTTTGTCGAAATATTTTCTGAGCAAACTCCATTAAGTTTGATTAAAAGAATTATGCCAGATGTACTTGTTAAAGGTGGAGATTGGAAACCTGAACAAATTGTTGGTAGTGAAGTTGTGCTATCTAATGGTGGTTCTGTCCAAAGCCTCTCTTTTATTGATGGCGTTTCTACAACAAACATAATTGATAAAATTTTAGCTACTCACTAATTCTAACTACATACCAAACCATACCCGACAAAAACAGTTAAGCATTTGGAATTATTAGCTTTTTCCTGCAAAAAGTACTCAAGTATTTTATAACGCATCCGATCAAATGGGTAAGGCTTTTGGGGAAAAGCCGTTATTATTTGGGGTGAACGACAAGGAGTCTTTCACTAAACTTAAATACAAGGAGGTTGGGTATGTTTACAGGAGATTAGTTATGGGTTTACGAATTAACACAAATGTTTCGTCGCTTAGTGCGCAAAGAAGTTTAGCAAAAGTAAAAGGTGAGCAGAATAAATCATTAGAGCAGTTGTCTTCGGGAAACCGAATCAATAAGGCTGCGGATGATGCTGCAGGTTTGGCAATCAGTGAAAACATGAAAGCACAAATCCGTGGTAGTAACCAGGCAAAAAGAAATGCAGGAGATGGAATCTCAATGATTCAAACAGCAGAAGGTGGATTAAATGAAGTTTCAAATATCTTAGTAAGATTACGGGAACTTTCTGTACAAGCAGCATCTGATACTATTGGAAACAGTGAGAGAAAATTTTCAGATCTTGAATTTCAAAGTCTTTCTAAAGAGATTGATCGTATTTCTGCCTCTACTGAGTTTAATGGAAAGAAGTTATTAAATGGTGAGGGAGAGCAGTTTGAATTTCAGGTTGGTATTCGTAATGATGCGGATAATGATCGAATTTCATATGATGCTCAAAAGACAAATGCTACCGGAGATAATCTGGGAGTTGCATCTTTAAATGTTTTGAGTAAAGAGCAGTCACAAGAGAACTTAGAAAATGTAGATGGTGCGATTAATAAGATTAACGGCCAGCGTGCAAACCTCGGTGCTTTACAAAATAGACTTCAATCTACTATTAGTAATCTTGAAGTTAAGACAGAAAATCTTTCAGCGGCAAACTCGCGAATAAGAGATACTGATGTTGCAATAGCAACTGCAGATCTGGCTAAGAGTAATATTCTTTCTCAGTCTGGAGTATCAGTATTAGCTCAAGCTAACCAGCAAGGGCAGTCAGCACTAAGATTGATTGGATAATATTTGTATCGAAATTCTAAAAAAGTAAGGGCCTCGTAAGAGGCCCTCATTTATTTTAAAATGTAAAAAATGTATTAAACCATACCTTGATCTAACATTGCATCAGCAACTCTTTTGAATCCTGCAATATTACCACCGAGAAGGTAGTTGTCTTTTTGATCATACTCTATAGCAGTGTCATAGCACTGAGAATGAATAAAACTCATAACATGGTGTAGTTGTTTATCAACTTCAGCTTCAGTCCAGTGAACTCCTGATGAGTTTTGAGCCATTTCAAATTGTGAGCAAGACACACCACCAGCATTGGCTGCTTTTCCTGGAGCATAGATCATTTTTGTCTCTTGAATATAGTTAATTGCACTTAGCTCAAGAGGAAGGTTAGCACCCTCAATTACAAATTGAACTCCATTTTTTTCCATTATTTTAACGTCTTCTACATTTACTTCATTTTGAGTAGCTGCAGGAATTGCAACATCAATTCCTTCTATGCCCCAAGGTTTTTGTCCTTTGTAGAATGGGACACCAAACTTATCTGCATAGTCTTCAACTCTGTCATTTCCAGAGAGTCTCATTTTCAGCATGTACTCAACTTTTTCTCCAGTAATTCCATCTTTGTCATGGATAAATCCATCTGGTCCAGAAAGAGTAACAACTTTTCCTCCGAGTTCATTAACTTTTTTAACAACACCCCAAGTAACGTTACCAAATCCTGATGCAGCGACTACTTTACCTTTTACACTATCATCTTGTTTTTTTAGAATCTCTTCTAAAAAGTATGTAACACCGTATCCAGTTGCTTCAGGGCGAAGAATACTTCCTCCCCAACCTTCACCTTTTCCAGTAAGTGCGCCATCATATAATTTTGTTATGCGTTTATAAGTACCAAATAGGTAACCAATTTCTCGACTTCCCACTCCAATATCACCAGCAGGAACATCACGTGAAGGCCCGATGTAGTTTGCTAATTCAAGCATGAAGCTTTGACAAAAACTCATTATTTCAGTTTCTGATTTTCCTCTTGGGTTAAAATCAGAGCCACCTTTACCACCACCAATTGGTAGTCCAGTAAGTGCATTTTTAAAGATTTGTTCAAAGCCCAAAAATTTTAATATACTTTGATTAACAGAAGCGTGAAAACGAAGTCCACCCTTATAAGGTCCAAGAGCGTTGTTAAACTCAACTCTATAGCCTAAGTTTACATGAATTTTTCCTTGGTCATCTCTCCAAGGAACTCTAAAATTTATAATCCTATCAGGTTCCACTAGATTTTCTAATAGAGAGTAGCTTTCATAGTGGCTGTCTCTGTCTAATACTGTAGAGATTGATCCAAAAACTTCTTCAACAGTTGCAAGAAATTCTTTTTCCCAAGGCATTCGGGTTTGTAATTTTTCTAAGACTCCACTGGCATACTTATTCATAGTATCTCCTTCATTGTGAAAGGTTGAAATTTGCGGTTATCCTACTCCTAAAGCATCAGATTTGATAGATGATTTAGCTCATTATTTTATGAAATTTATCTTTATTTATTTTACGTTATTACCCGTTAAACAGGCAATGTATCTCTTGTCCTCTTGCAGTATATGAGTCATTAACCACTCTTTTAAGAACTCCATCAGATCACTACTGAGAGGTGCCTCACCCGCTTTAACTTTTGTCTGTAAGTCGACAACTTGATCAATTAGATTTTTGTGGATATTTTTATGCTCTTGCTTGTCTTCATAGTTAAACTTATCAAATAATTCCTCTTCATGCTTGAAGTGGGAGTCTGTGTAGCCTATTAGCTTTTCAATAATTGGCTCGACTTCTTTTTGTCCTCTACCTTCCATCATTGCATCGTGGAGGTTATTTATCTGCTGAACAAGCTCTTTATGTTGGTTATCTATACTTTCAATTGAAACTGAAAATTTATCGTCCCATTCAAATAGTGCCATGTATCACTCCTCGTCTATAAGTAACTGAATTTAGAATACTAGTATTTTGGTAAATAGGAAGAGGGAAAAAAAAACATCTTTATATTTATTAAAAAGTCCAGCATAAGATATTAGAATATAAAGGATATGATGAAAAATATAGATAATACTTGACAAAAAAGCTTAAGAAATACCCGAGTCGAACGATATGTTATTTATCGGGCACACAACGTGTCAAATATAAACCCTAACATGGAGCAAACTATGGGCTTAAGAATTGCTACTAATATCGCGTCACAAGCGGTACAAAAGAACTTACGGAAGGTAACTCAGGAAGGTAACGCGGACTTAGAGAGACTGTCTTCTGGTAAAAGAATTACAAAATCATCTGATGATGCTGCCGGAATGGCAATTGCGACTAAATTAGAGGCGCAAACAAAAGGTCTTCGTCAAGCAACACGAAATGCAAACGATGGTATTTCACTTGTTCAGACAGCGGAAGGTGGTTTGAGTGAAACAACAAACATCTTAATAAGACTAAGAGAGCTAACTGTTCAGGCAGCTTCTGATACAATTGGTGACAAAGAACGTGGTTTGCTAGATAAGGAATATCAGCAACTTACTACAGAAGTTGACCGTATTGCACAATCGACAACATTTAACGGAACAGCCGTTATTAGTGGAGATGCTGGTGGAGAGCTAGAGTTTCAAGTTGGAGCTTTTGCAGGAGAGCAAAATAAGATTACGTTCAATGCTGATGAAGCAGATGCTGGTTCAGATGCAATTGGAATTGCAGGAACAGGTGTAAGCTCCAAAGAGGATGCAAAAGATTCAATTGGCTCAGTAGATGGTGCGATTGATAATGTCTCCGGACTTCGAGCAAACCTTGGTTCAATTCAAAGTAGACTCCAGTCAACTGTTTCGAACTTAGAGGTTCAAACAATTAACCAGGATGCTGCAAGATCAGTTATTCAAGATGTGGATGTAGCAGAAGCATCAGCACGATTAGCAGCAAACAATGTTGTAAAGAGTGCAGGTATCTCAACATTAGCACAAGCAAATCAACTACCAAATTCAGCTTTAAGATTGATTGGATAGATAAGTGAGGGGAGAGGGAAACCTCTCCTCTCTCTTCTCCATACTGGTAAGGCCTTTTAATAGGGGCTC
>DAOWEO010000048.1 GCA_030638415.1 Bdellovibrionales bacterium
CCGATGATTTTATCATCGTATCTTGCACTGGATTCTTTTTATTTTACCTTTGCTGATAAGAAGCTTATTCGTGTGCCACACTTTTATTCAGCTCCAACTCAGATCGATATTGTTGATGGTAAACAGGCTTTTGTTGATGGTTAGCAAAAAGATAGGTTAATGGAGTGGCTTGAACAAGAGTGTAAGTTATAATAGGGAGCTAGCTAGTAGCTCCCATATGTTGTCAGAGATTAAAATACTGAAAAATTCAGGGACATTGCAATTGTTGCAGTATCAAGGCGATAATTTTTTGGATATGTTCTTACATAGGTATATAAGTAGATCTCTTTGGTGAATCCGGCTCCTAGGCCAATTGTCTGTTCAACAAAATTATTTTCAAACTTAAATTTACTGTCGTATCTTCTATAGTTAGTTCTTCCAATATTAAAATCGGTCTTGATTTTAAATATCTTATTAATTTTATACTCAACTAGTGGAGTAACATTAAAGTAGTATAGTGTAGAAATATAGCTATCAACGATTGGATCATATGATGTTGCGTAAGTATAGATGGCAGTATTAAAACTAACACCAACTTTAAGATTTTTTACAAATACATCTTTTACTTTAATTTTATAGCCAGTAGAAAATTTTAAGCGTTTTTTGGCAATGTCATGTGAGTACTCATCTGTATAGTATTTGGCACTAACATATCCACGTCCAAGAACTTGTCCCATCTTATTTGTTAAGCTATAGCTAACACTAGGGCTAGAAAGAGAGAAGCTTTGTGGGCGGGCAAAAGGAGTTTCAAGGTAGAGGCCTGTGCTCATTGTTACTGAAGACATTTTACTAATCCTGTATCGCAGGCTGACACTACCACTTATAAAGGTATTGCCAGACGAGTCATAATTTTGAGGGTTGGGTTGATCTGCACCAAAAGGGTCATCTAAGGATCCACCGGAGTAATACATGCTTGAACTCAAAGAGTACTTAGACATGGAACCCATTTCAGAGCGAATTTCATTATCATTTATCTGTGGTTCGGCTTTAGTAGTGACTGCACTGTTGGCAGCGTATGTCGTTATATTGGTTAGCAGGGTTGATAGAATTAGGACTAATTTGATCTTTTGCATTGATAACTCCTTAATTTAATTAGCCCATATACATACATAATTTATTGCGGTTTGATAACTGCTATGGTTTGATTGTAAAAAATTCATAGTATATTTATCCTCATTATGGGGAGAATTTACACCAAATTAGGAGAAATTATGTCAACGACTTTAGAAGATCTAAAAAATGCATTTGCCGGAGAGAGTCAGGCAAATAGAAAATACCTCGCATTTGCTAAGCAAGCAGATAAAGATGGGTTAAAAAATGTTGCTAAGTTATTTCGTGCAACGGCAGAAGCAGAAACGATCCATGCTCATGGACATTTAGCAGCAATGGATGGAATAAAGAGTACAGCTGAAAATTTAAAAGCAGCGATTGAGGGAGAGTGTTACGAATATGAGATAATGTATCCTGCAATGTTAGAGCAAGCTGAAAAAGAGGGGCATAAGGCTAAGAAGATGTTTAAGTGGGCACTCGAAACTGAAAAAGTTCATGCTGATTTATATAAACAAGCTCTGGCAGCAGTTGAAGCCGGTAAAGATTTTGAGCAAGAAGTTTATCTCTGCTCTATTTGTGGACATATTGAGATTGGTGAGCCTGGTTCCTGTCCTGTATGTGGTGTTCCAGCAAGTAAATACGTTAAAATTTCATAATTTTTTTGCGTCGCACTTTTTTAGTTGAAGTGTGACGCAAATACTTTAGGACAGTTCTGCTAGATTTTTACTAATTGCATCCATCTGAGCTTTAAATCCTGCTGCCTTCTCTTTAACCTCTTCAATAACACTGTCTGGTGCATTAGAGAGAAATTTCTCATTAGATAGTTTCCCGTCAACTTTTTTAAGTTCTTTTTCTACTTTTCCTAGATCCTTCTGAAGCTTAGCCACTTGAGCACCAATATCTATTAGACCCTCAAATGGAATAAATATTTCTGTATGAGAAGTTATACGTACACCTGATTTTTTTGGACGCTGTTCTGATTTACCAAAAACCTTTACAGTTGAAATTTTGGAAAGGTTAGCAAATGCATCAAAATTATCTTCATAGTATTTAATTAGTACTTGATCGTCAGTAAAAAGTTGTACTTCGATCTCATCTTTTGGTTTCATATTAACAGCAGCTCTAATATTTCTAATTTGAGTCATTACCTCAATAAATTGTGCCATCTGTTTTTGATCTTGTGAAAAGCAAAGTTTGCTATCCCATTCAGGGTAATCTGAGACAATAAGTAGATCTTCACTCTCTTCTTTTAGATATCCCCAAATTTCTTCAGTCATAAATGGAGTTACTGGGTGAAGAAGTGCCATTATTTTTTTTAGTCCATATTTTAAGACAGAGGCACGAGATTTTTTCTTAGCTTCATTATCGCCATATAAAACAGGTTTTGAAACTTCAATAAACCAAGAGCAGAAGCGATCATAAACAAAGCTATAAATAGCACTACAAGAGTCATCAAAACGGTATTCATCCATAGACTCATTCATCATTTTTACAGTTTCATTAAGTTCACTAATTATCCAACGCTCATGATGATCTAGCTTTTTTGGAAGATCAGCATCTGCACTCTCAAGAAAAGGAGAGACAAAGCGAAAGGCATTCCACACTTTATTGATAAAATTTCTGTAGCCCTCAATTCTCTCAGTATCTAGATTTAGATTCCTGTTATAACCACTTCCTGCTGCAAGAGTAAATCTTAGAGCATCAGCTCCACTCTGTGCAATCTGCTCAAGAGGGTCTATCCCATTGCCTAGAGATTTACTCATTTTGCGTCCCTGCTTATCATTAACGATAGCATGGATATAAATATCTTTGAAAGGAACTTGCTTTGTTGCTTTTAAGGTCATCATCATCATTCGGGCAACCCAAAAGAAGATAATATCAAAACCAGTAACGAGGCAGTCAGTAGGAAAGAACTTATCAAATTCACGCTCTTCCATTCTCTGCTCGTTAGGCCAACCTAAAGTTGAAAACGCCCAGAGTCCGGAACTGAACCAAGTATCTAAAACATCTGGATCTTGAGTGAAATTTTTACTTTGGCATTTATCACAACATGTAGCTTCAAATTCACTTGCAAAAGTATGTCCACAGTCATCACAGTAATAAACGGGAATCTGATGGCCCCACCAAAGTTGTCTTGAAATACACCAGTTGCGTGGCTCTCTCAGCCATGCGTAGTAAGTATTCTCCCATCCTTTTGGATAAAAGCGAGTCTTACCTGTTTCCATGGCATCAACACCATCAGCTGCCATATCTTGAACATTTAAAAACCATTGCTTGGAAACCATTGGCTCAATGATCTCTCCACTGCGCTCGCCATGTCCTACTTGGTGGACATGCTCAATCTCCTTAACGAAAAGTCCAAGAGCTGTAAGCTCTGCAATAATTTGAGGTCTGGCTTCATGACAACTCATTCCAGAGTACTTACCGCAAAGATTATTAAGCGTTCCATCTTTATTTAAAATATTAATAACTTCAAGGTCATGACGTTTTCCAATTTCAAAATCATTGAAATCATGGCCTGGAGTTACTTTTAAGCAACCAGTGCCTTTTTCGATATCAACGTATTCATCACCAACAATAGGTATTTCTTTATTTAGTAGGGGAAGAATAACTGACTTTCCAATAAGGTGTTTAAAGCGCTCATCTTCAGGGTGAACTGCAACAGCACTATCTCCAAGCATCGTTTCTGGTCTAGTGGTTGCAATTTCTAGTTTAATCTCACTATCTTTAACAGGGTAGAGAATATGATAAAATGCTCCTTTAACTTCTTTATGAACAACTTCAGCATCACTAACTGCAGATTGAAGTTCTGGGTCCCAATTTACAATATAGTCAGACTGATAAATTAGTCCTTCGTTATATAGATCAACAAAAACTTTACGGACGGCTTCATTTGGTTCCTTATCCATTGTAAAAGTAAAGTAGTCCCAGTCGGGACTTGCACCAAGACCACGTTGCTGATTTGCAATTATATCTCCATGCTTATCTTTCCATTCCCAAACTTTTTGTAGAAATTTTTCACGGCCGTAGTCGTCACGAGATTTTTTTTCTTCTTTCCAGATTTGCTTTTCAACAACACTCTGGGTGGCAATTCCTGCATGGTCCATTCCTGGAAGCCATAGTGCTTCAAAGCCTTTCATGCGTTTAAAGCGAATGAGAGCATCTTGAGTTGTAACGTCTAAAGCATGTCCCATATGGAGAATACCTGTAACATTTGGTGGGGGCATAATAATGGTATATGCTTTATTTTGCTTTCCAGCGCGAGGCTTAAAATACTTTCCCTCTTCCCAAACTTTATACCATTTCTTTTCTATGTCAGCAGGATTGTACGTTTTTGCTAATTCAGTCATCGATTTTCCCTTAACTTATTTTAAAAGTTTTACCATCTCATCAATACTATCAAATGATATATCGAACTGTTCTTTAGATTTTAGGTTTTTAATTAGAACTGTTTTTTTCTCAAGCTCGTTGCCACCAATAAATGCAATAAAGCTTGCACCTTTCTTTTCTGCAAGAGAAAAAACCTTGTTAAATTTTAGTTTGCTAAAGGTAGAGCAAACTTTTACTCCATTATCCCTTAGCTTCGCTGATATTTTTTGTGCAACCACAAGGGCAGCATCATCTTGAAAGGTAACTAATAGATCATTAGTAGGAGTGTTAACATTTGGTAGCAGATCGTGGGTACGTAAAAAATCAGTGAGAGTAACGTCTCCTAGTCCAAAACCAACACCTGTCATAGGCTTCTCATTAAATATCTTGAGTAGATTGGCGTAAGCACCACCACCACAAATAGCCCGGCGATTTTCGGGATGTTTGTCAAAAATCTCAAAAACTATACCAGTATAGTAATCAAGACCTCGAACAATTGTTGGATCATAAGTAAGGAAAGGGATAAGTCCAAACTCTACAGCATAATTATGAAACTTTTTAAAAGTGGTAAGTGCCTCATCAAGTTTATATTTCTGTAAAAAGATAAAAATAGATTCAAAAGTGTTGAGGGATAAGTAGTCAAAAAATATTGTCTCTTGTTCTTCATTGAGGTTTAGTTTTGAAACCATCTCCTTTAGGATATCTTCAGTAACTTTTTTTGCCTTATCTACAATTTTGTAAAGCTTATATGTAGTGTCTTTATCTAGGCTCATTAGATTTTCAAAAGTCTCATCAACAATAGCACGGTCATTAATAAGAATTTCGAACATAGTATTATCAGCGCCAAAGTTTTTCATTAATTGCACGGCAAGTTGTAAAATTTCAACTTCACCTAGACGATCTGGAGCATCAAAAATGTCACAGTTAAATTGCCAGTGCTCACGAAGACGCCCTTTTTGTGGTCTTTCATAACGCATCAGGTTTGGAATGGAAAACCAGCGGATTGGTCTGAGAGTCTCTTTATAAGAAGCTGCGACCATTCTAGCAAGTGTAGGGGTCATTTCAGGTCTGATTGCAACAAAGCGATTTCCTCTATCTGTGAAAGAGTATATTTGATCATTAATAAGTTCTTCACCTGATTTTGCTTTGTAAAGCTCAACTTCCTCAATCATAGGGCCATCATACTCTTCATAGCTAAATTGATGAGCAGTTTTTTTCATAGTTTCAAATAGATAATTTTGTAGTCTCTTCTCTACTGGAAAGAAGTCACGAGTACCTTTATATGGCTTTTTTGAAAGGCCCATTTACGCTCCATTGCGCATAGCGCAAGATGAAAAATTAAAACAGTCAGCAGTATAGAAGATTCTTACTCTTCTGGCCATATACCTGGCGCTGCGAGTGGAATAGGCAGATTTTCTGGTACTTGGTAATTGGGGTCTGGTGTTGGGAAGATCAATAAGTTATTAGGACTAGCCGAAGGGCTATTTTGAATCCAGTCATTTAGTGGCTTAGGGAGAGACTCTGGTATTTTATAGGATGGGAAAGGAGTAGGAATTAGTGGCACATCATCCCAATTTATTTTACTTGATATAGGTAGCGTTTCCTGTGTTTTGACAGAGTGTTCAATTTTCGCTGGCTTATTTTTAAGATCCTCTATTGCTAAGTCAACAATGGAAATAAGGCCATGTTCTTCATCTTTTTTTCTAAAAAAAGTGTAATTTGAAGAAGCTGATTCCTTGGAGTTATTAAATGAGCTAAAAGTAGTAAAAAACTTTGCTTTTAAAGATATATTGTTAATAATTTTTGCAGCAGCTTTTTTAAAAAAAACTTTCCTCTCAACATCCTCTAGCATCATTATGTGAGTTACAACCTGAATAATGGTAACTAATTTTTTCTTTAACATATGTAGATCAATTGATTTTATAGGCTGGAAGCTTTTAAGTTGCAGCTGGAGTGTCGGGTAAAAGGGAGACTCAAAGAGGTCTTCAAGGTCATTATATAAACCGATTAAAATAAATTTTTCAAAGGAGGATAGTTCTGCCTTGTTTGTTTCAATGAAGATTTGAAACTGTGGGATAATTGATTTGTTAAAAAATGAAGGAACAGAAACGTCACCTTTTTGAGTCAAAACGAATTTAAATATCTCAGTTTGACAGAGTATAAAAAGTTTATCCTTGGGTATTCTAGAAAACATGGAATTATTGACCTGTAGCCATTTCTTTCCTGCAGTCGTATCCTGTGCAAATAGGATCGAAAGGTGGTTCTCCCAATAAAAATTAAATAGAACACTGTACTCTTTTGGCATCGATTGTGGCACTACTTCATAAACTATCTCTTGAGCTCTTAAAGAGTTTATTAGCAGTAGTATGGTAAATAGAGATCTCGTTATTATATTCATTTACTTGATTGAATCATCCCTGAGTTTACTGGTACCCCTTAAAATATAGTATCTACCCTGTGTTGTTAGTACTAGCTTCTTATCTAGGTGAAAGAAGTTAAATGATGGCTTATCATCATAAATTACTTCTAACTTTGAAGTATTAATATTAATTTTTACTATAATGTTTTTTGCTGCAGAGTACTTACGACTTGGCTTAGATTTAATGAAATAGATGTTTTCAGAATCAAAGTCGCAAACCATATTTCCAGTATCATTACTAAATGATGTATATATTGATTTTAGTGATTTAATATTTAATGGGTCCTTTTTCTTCAAAAGATATATTTGTGTTCCTTTTTTATGGTTACTCTGACCTGTTTGTAAAATAAAAATATTTTTATCATTTTGACAAAGCTGAAAGTTCTGACCGAAGGTATCCGATTGTAAAAAGATTGATTTCTCTCTGTCTTCTCTTGTAAATAGGATGACCGCCTGCTCTCCCTTTTTATTGATGTCAGTATATAAAATAAAATTTTTATTAAAAAATAGAACTTCTGGAATAAAGTAGGGAAAAATACTGTTTTTTATATCTAAAATAGTTGTAATAAGTGGAGATTCAATATTCAAAAGGGTTATCTTGTTTTTCATAAAGCTATAAAATGATACCCATGTGCCTTTTTCATGAAGTCGACTTGCTTGTCCCCGACCAATGAACATTGATTTACTTGAACCGTAGGGTATGGCATATAGTTGATGATCTGCTTGAAATGAGGCAACTTTAAAAAAGGATTCTTGTACCTCAGCAATTAAGAATTTTTTATGTATCGAGGTATTAACAGTATAAAATGTATTTGGTGATTTTTCTAGCACTGGTTTAACTGTATAATTTGATGAGTAGTACAATATTCCTTTTCTATTTTGATAATAAGTTAGCAGACCATCATTAGACACATACCGGATATTTTGAATTGCCTGTTTCGTTGCCAACTCAGGTAAATTAGCCCTTACTCCCAAGGTAAGGAGGAGGAGGCTGGTGCATGTCATTAATAGTTTATTTTCTAATACCATAAAGAGTCCAGTTCCTTAGAGGGTGAATTTGTTGATACGATTTAATTGCTGAATATAAAAAGACCCAATTAATAGCGCGTGGTGAATGTAAATCATCAATAGCAGTTCTAGTTATCAAAAAAGTTTGATTGTTTTCAGTACGGTGTCCATCGATAATAAAGGGCAGAATTCTACATTGATTCATTGTCCTTCGTGGGAATTTCGAAGGATATATATCTTCTGCACATCCAACACCATGAATAATATTGTTCTTATTTAGGTTTAAAAAGAAAACAGCTTCAGTCAAATTATGAATCTTCTTCTCGTTTAGCTTATATACTTTTTTTATCTGTCTATTGATCGCATATTGAGTATTATTAAAGTGTAATGGTCGATACTCAATTTTTAGTTTTCCCTCATAACTAATACCATTAATTTTTCTTGAATTATAATATATATTCTTAGGACACCCTGATGTCGTACAATCTTTCTTTTTATAGGCAATAACACAGCCATTTTTATATTCAAGTAGGCGTGGATTAAATTTGTTAAAATTAGCCATTCTACATTTTGTACTCTCTGAAATTCCTCGTAGCTGAAAAAGCACTTTTGAAAGAACGTTGGCTTCACTTTGGGGAACGTTGGCCGCTCCTGGTAGATAAGGAATACATTTTCGAAGTTGTATAATAGGACTCATAAAACAAATTTTAGTATCAAACTTTTTATTTTTATCAAACTTATAATATAGCTCAGCAAGTTCTTTATACAGCGTATCTGTGCAAGACTCAGCCGCAGTTTTCTTTTTAATATTCTTAGTGTTAACCTCTTTTTGTTTTTTAAAATGTTTAATTATTCTCGCTGCATTAGTTATATATGTATTACTCATAAAACCAGGACAGTCTTCATAATCAGTATAAAGATGTGAGGGAGTGAGGTTTTTTTCGAGAGTCGTACAGTCAGGGTGTGGGAGTAGTGATGGGGAAGTATAATAGTTAGCGGTTAGGCATACTTGTGGAGATGAACGTAATAGAGAAATACATTCACTTATTGAGGCTTTACTTGTTTTTTTCTTTTTAGACAGACTACTACATAAATACGATAGTAGGTATTCAGGACGCTGCCCAGATTGAACCTCTTTCCATAAATCAGTATCTAACTGCTTACTGCAAAAGTTATCTTTACTGTCTAAATCACTACAAAATTCTTTTAAAAAGCTCTGTTGAGATTTTGTAACAACTTTTAGTTCATGAAATACTTTTTTAATTCTTCGAAGTAGTGAAAATGGAACAGTTTTATTTTGCTTGGTTAGAGTGTTTTTTCTTTTTAAGTATGACTTGAGTCGCTTTTTTTGTTCTACAATTCCACATAGATGAGGAACGAGATCATTCTTTCTGAGCTTAGAAAATTGCTTCCGACATGCTGTACGCGTTGTCATAGGGTTTAAATTTAATTTTTTTAAAGTACGAACAATATTACTTTTTTTAAAAAGTGTTTGGATATTCTGATTTGTAATACAGTGGTTAGCATATGAGATACGTAAAAAACGTTGTATATTTACAAACAGAATTTCCTTTTCTTTAGAAACACTATTTTCAGTTTGAAGAATAAGCCTTGTGACAACTCCTTGCGCATCCCTGACTAACTGATTTTCGAGTAGAGATAAGAATCGGCAGTAGTCTGCTCCAGCCCAAGTCAGATACTTACTTGATGTAAATAGTAATATAGAGGACATCTGAATCGGTACAATTCTAAAGTCTTTGATATTTTCTTGGTCAATTATTTTCGTAGAATTTGCTTTAATGTTTTTTTTAAAAGATTTGAGTTCATTTTTACTGTCTTGGATAGCTCGGACGAGTGGGCGTATGATTCCTGTTGAATCTGTTATCAAGGGAGTCTCTTGTGCCCAAATAACTTGGGAGTACAAGAGAGACCAAAGTATAAAAAAATTAATCCAAAATGGATTGTGCCAAGTAACTTGCAACATCTTTTATTTTAATATCCTGGGTAGAATCGACCTGAACTTGTGTAGATTCAAAGTTAATAAGGCAAAAAGAACAAGCAGTGGCTAGATTTGGCATCTGTGTTTCACCAATCTGCTCTAACCTATTTTTAGCAATGTGCTCACCTTCTGGTAGCTCATACCACATATTTCCACCACCCATACCACAGCATACGGCTTTATCTTTATTCTTATCCATTTCTACAAGCTCGATCCCTGGAATAGCTTTTAGAATTTCCCTTGGGGCATCATAGGTTCCGTGATGACGGCCAAGATAGCATGGATCATGAAATGTAAGCTTGAGCTCCACTCGCTTAGTTGGTGTTAGCTTTCCTGAACTTAATAGGTCTGCAAGCAGTTCAGTGTGGTGTACAACATCGTATTCACCATCGTCAAATTTTGCATATTCTTTTCCAATTGTATGTAGACAGTGTGGACATTGAACAATTATTTTATCAAATTTATATTGGTTAATAGTAGCAATGTTTTCTAGTGCTACTTCAAAAAATGAGTATTCATCTCCAAAGCGTCTGATAGGGTCACCATTACATTTTTCATTTTTACCCATAACTGCAAAATCAACACCAGCTTTTTTTAGAAGATTGATAGTATCTTTCGTAACTTTCTGGTTGGATGGGTCGTATGATCCCGCACAGCCAACATAGTAAAGATAATCCACTTTTTTATCAGCTTCAATAACCGGAACATCCATCCCTTCCGCCCACTTAAAACGATCATCTTGAGATATCCCCCATGGGTTACCTTGTGTTTTTATTTTATTTACGGCATCACCTGCAGCAGCTGGAATTTCACCAAGAGTCAGTACCTTGTAGCGCTTAGCCTCTTGAATTAGTGTGACATGTTGGATTTCCATTGGACACTCTTCCATACATGCACCACAAGTAGTACAAGCATCAAGTTCATTACTTTGAAAAATATTATCTTCCCAAAAGTCTTTATCATTTCCAAGAGCAGCAAAATCTCTAGTTTTTGTAATAATTTTTTTAGGGTCTAAGAGCTTTCCTGAGGCAAGGGCAGGGCATACTTCTGAGCACCTACCACATTCAACACAAGCAACAAGATTAAGCCTATTCCGTAAAGTTAATTCTGATACTTTTCCTAGTCCAAATGTTTCGGCATCTTCATCTTCAAAGTCCATCGGTAATAAGATTCCTCCAGTTCTTGGTGTTGTTACGAGTGCTGAGAGAGGAGCCAACATCATGTGGAAGAATTTAGTGTAAGGAATAAGGGCAATAAAGAACATTGTGGATAACATATGAAAATACCAAGCAACCTGATATGGTATTTTCCAAAACTCGGCAGAAGGACTTACCATCGCAACCACCTTAGCGAGAATAAAGCCAACAGGAGAGTAAATAGCTTCAAATGCAGGCATACCTGTTGCATAAATTCTTACTGCTTCAAGAAAAAAGCCAATAATAATAAAATTAGCAATAACTAAGTACATAGCAATTTCTGAAGTATTGTTCTCGCTGGCCAGATGTGAAGGTTTTGATATAAAGCGTCTATAAATAGCCATGCCCATACCAAAAAGGATGAAAAACCCTGCGAGGTCAGCAAGTAGGGATAAAATCTTATAGGTATTTCCATAAAATATTCTCAGTGGAGTATCTAAATCAATACCAACAACAGTTGTAACAACTGTGAGAATAAGAAAACCAAAAAATATTCCACCATGAAATGTACCAACAAGCTTCTTTCTTGCTAGTTTACCTTGTAGCAGTAGCGTTTGAAAAAAACGACCCCATTGTAGATTTTCTGGCAATAAATCTTTTAGAGCGGAGAATCCCTTGCCATTTGTAATGAAGTCTACCCTTTGCTTGAGTCCAACAAAAAATACTACCAGTGCTATAACAAAAAATACCCATGTAAGATACATCGACCAGTGAGGCATACTCCACAAAATTTCACGGGTTACATGTTCAGAATTCATCGCCTACTCCTCGAAAAAATCAATATAGTTAAATAGTTGTAAATATTGTAATACTTTACTCGCATTTTATCTAGTGAAGTAAGGAATTTTCTCGATTTCTCTAATGATATCCTTTATGATTTAGAATAATAATTTTAATACCTATTTACAGTAAAGAGATTGGAATGAAGTTTAACTTATTGCTACTTTTAAGTATGGTCACTTTATCATGTTCGAAGGTTCAAACCTTGAATATGCAAGAGCATCACTTTAACCGGGAGCCTAAAAAAATTATCTGGCTCCAGATTGCAGGATTTGATTACAAGCAAATCCCAATGATTAGGTATACTAGGTCTGACTCTGTTACGCCTAGTAGTTTAGAGAAATTTGACTGTTTAGGTGGACTTTGGTCTTATAATTTATACAATATGCGGCCTAGTGCTGAAGATAGTTTTTTAACTCAACTAACCGGAAAGAGTAATATTCATAGCAACTGTAAAGATTCTAAATTTACGCCATTTTGGAAGTATCTTTCTCCTAATATAGATGTGGGTATTTTTGAAACAGAGGGTAGTAAAGCTCAGTCTTTTTCATCTGTGCTTTCATGTAAAGAAAAAAATAGTGCATACAATCAAGTTTGGTTATGGAAAATGGATCAGCCTAGAAAAAAAGTGAAATCACATAAGCTCTTTCATTATCTTGACCGTGGGGAATTAAAGGTTCCTGGTGTTTACTATGATCGTTCATGCAAGGAATTGGGGTGTTACTCTAGTTTTTATAGTAATATTTTATCACTTTTTGAACGATTTTCTAAAGAAAAAGAGAAATATGTATTTGTAGTAAGAGATTTTTCTTATGCTAAGGCATTAACTAAAAAGGATATCCCATTAGCTCGAGAAATCTTGAGTGATTTGGAAAAAGTTATAGACTATTTTTTTGATAGCATGAAATATAGTCAAGATACGTTACTATTAGTGACTTCAGCAGCGACAAAAAGAATTGAACTACCACCAACAGGCATGAAATGGAAAGAATTTATAAGAAAAGGTAAGGGGGTTCTTTTTCATCAAAATGGGATGAGTTCTATTGCGATGGCCAAGGGAGCTAGGTCAGAAAACTTTTGTGGAATATATGAGGAGAGTGACCTGCTAAGACGATTACTATTTGCACCTAAAGAGCCCCAGGGGCTTGAAGTTCTATTTAGTAAGTAATGAGTGGGCAATCAAGTATTTTAAGAGTCTGTAAGCATTATGATAATTTTTTTAATTTAGAACACCTTACTGGGGATATTATTATTATATGCCCCAGCCCAGTTATTGCAGATAGCGTATCTGAGAGATTGGGGGATCGGAGTGTTGCAACTGTTACTATTTCACATTTCTCACGAGAAATTTTAAAAAATATTTTAGCAGATGATTTTGGCGACTTGTTTAAAAGAAAATCTGAACTAAATCTTTTGTTGGCAACTGCTTGGAAAAAACAATTTGGGCAGGAGAAGACTTTTTCTTTATATAAGCAAGCTTTCAATCTATATACTGAATTACGTAGTTATACTCTTGACCGTGAAGTCATTTCAGATATTTTAGAGCTATACCCTGAAGACATTAGAGTTGCGATTCTTTGGTTTGATCAGCTGATAAGTATCTTGGAAATTCACGACGAGCATTCTGGGTACGTACTAATTAAAGAGAGTGCTCGCATGAGTGAAGAGGAGTGCCTGACTCCTAAAGGGAAGAATATTATCTTTTGGGGCTTTCCATATTTTTCAGGAGTGCAAGTTGATATGATTAAATCTCTTGCAATTAGAAACCATGTTGAAATACCTATAACTGAATATGTTTATGGATGCTCGATCAAAACTGATTGGGTCCAGTGGTTTGATACTGAAAAAACCATTAAACCTGTCTCACTTGAACCAGTTGAGTGTCGTGTTGTGGAGATTGGAAAAAATAAGCTTTCTTCTTCCATCGAACGACTTTGGGATAAAAAAGAGACAGATATTCTCCTTGTTGAAAAACAGGTTAGTATGGTTCAGGCTTTAGAAATTTCTATTCCAAAACTTGCATTTAAGATTCCTATTGATTTTTTATCCCATGAAGTAGAAAAATTATTTACTGAGTTAGCAAGTCTACAAGCTGTTGATGATAACTTGCTCACTGATACTGCATTAATATATTTAAAAGAGGAGCTACAAGGAGAGTTACAGCAGATTGAGGGAAACTGGAAGCGAGTCAAGGCCCTTACTCTCGTGCATTCTATTATATTAACATGGAGTGAATTGGCATCTATTAACGATAATATTTCTCTATTTGACCTAGAGGTATTACAAGAGAGCTCTCTGCTAGATGCTACGAGAAATTTCCAATACAATATGGTTAGAAAGCCCAATGGAAAGTTGGTTGGTTTGGAAGGTCTGGATGCACTAGATCTCGAAAGAAGTCTTTATATCTGTGCGACAAGCAAATATAATAGGCTTAACACAACGGGAACTCCTTTCGTTCGTGGGGTAAATGAAATACTTAAAGATATTGCACCACTACGTAGGTATCGTTTTGAATTTGAAGTTTTTAAAGAGAAAATAACTCGTATTTTACGTAGTCAAAATGTAGTTTTATTTTTAGAGAAAGAGCTGGAAAAAATTGATCGAGGATGGGCTGAAATAATGGCACTTCACACAGGATCACGAGAAAAGATAAGTCATAATAGTAAGAGTACTCAGGTAAAACCAGAATATCTATTTCTTGATAAAAAAATTACAAAAAAACTTGATACTATTTCAGCCTCACGTTTACAGCACTTTATTGATTGTCCTGCAAAGTATTACTATATTAAAAATGAACCATTAGAGACACGTTTTACAGATAAGCTTTCGCTTGGTCCTGCAGAGCTTGGACAGATTGAACATGATGTTATTGAGAAGTTCTTTACTCAAAGAGGAGCGAAAAATATTGCTGAAGTAGCACTTGAACAGTGCACACTATTTTTAAAAAAAGAGAATAAAATTATTAGCAATATTCTACGACAGAGTTATCTACAAGAAATTGAAATGTATGCTCAAAATGGAGTGAACTGTTTAAATCACTTTATTGAAGCTGATCCTAATGTTAAATTTATTTTTGAAAAATCTCAGGTAATTAATCATCATGGTATTCAGATATATACACGCCCTGACTGTCTTATACAGGGAGATGTTTTTAGAGGGGTCCTCGATTTTAAAAGATCAGCAAGTAGTGTTGCCTCGGCTCAAGAGGTTTTAGCATATAGTAAAATCCAGCTTCCTTTTTATGTTAAATATGCTCTAGAGAAGATTTCAGAGCAAAATATTATGGGATATATATCTTTAGCTTCTCCAACAGATTCTAAATTTTGGTCCTCAGAGAAAGAGCTTTTAACTATTGCTTATGGTTGTTGTGATAAAAAATTGTCAAGGCCCAAGTTGTACCTAATTAATGAGTGGGAAGAGTATTTTGAAGAGTTTGATAGTTATATTGGTGAGCAAATTCAAGCATTACAACAAGAGAGAGACTTTTTTGTTAATAATAAAAATACAAAAGTTTGTAATTACTGTCCTGTGACTTATCTATGTTCACATAAAATAAATGAGGTGAGCCATGAGTAGGGAGCCAAATATAGAGCAAAAAGTTGCAATAGAGCATTTTGGAGGTGTTTTACTAGAAGCAGGAGCAGGATCAGGAAAAACATTTGTTTTAGTAGAGCATATTTTTTTTCTTTTAGACAACAAATACGATGAACTAAAGATTAGTGTTGCTGAAGAATTTATTGTTGATGAATTACGTTATTATCTCGCCTCTATAGCCATGATGACTTTTACTAATAAAGCGGCTGGTGAGATGTCACTGCGCTTAAGAGAACGCTCTGTTGAATTACAACAGGAGAATGCAGATCCTAAACATACCATTTTTGAAGCTGCCTTAGATTCTCTTAACATTTTAACTATTGATGGTTTTTGTTCAAAGTTAGTTAAAGAGGGTTTTTTTCCTGAAATTCCAAATCAATTTGAAATTGTAGATACATTTGCTTACCGGCAGAAGATAGAGGGACTTTTTGCAAAATGGTATGAACAGTACAGTGGTCAAACGGGAGATATATTAAATTCATTACTGCACCAGTATGAAAGTATTATCACTACATTTATATCTATTTTTACAACTCCAGAATTACGGGTACTTTGGGAGAGTACAACAACTGAAGAAATGCTCTCTGTAAATTGGGATGAATATCTAGAAACAGTTTTAAAGCTCTTAGGTATAAAAACTCAACTCACACCATGTCCATTTGATGACAAGTATTTTGATAAGGATCATGATACGTCTAATTTTTATAAAAATCTGAATAATTTCGTTGGTCGCTCTTTTGATTATGGCTCTTTTGAAAACTTTCAAAAGTTACTAACTTTTTTAAAACAGGAGGTAACTCCTGACAACAGAAAAACTCCACGTGGTGATGAAGCCAAAGTATGGAAGACCCAAGTAAAAATTAGCCGTGAATTTGTATTAAATATTGGAATGATGATTGAAGCATATGAGTCTAAAGGAGTGCTACTTTCTGAATGGATAACAATACTGAAAGATATTTTTATGTTTATGGATAGACACTATTTAGATGATAATTATTTTTGCTTCGGGGATCTTGAATACTTCGTCTACCAGGGCTTAAACAAAGCAGAGGCGGTCGAATTAATTGCTGAGAACTATCGTTATTTTATTGTGGATGAATTCCAAGATACCTCACAGGTGCAATTTGATATTTTAGATAAGATTATGAATAGTGACCTGAGTAAGTTGTTTGCAGTTGGAGATAAAAAGCAGGCGATTTACGCATTTAGAGGTGGAGAAATATCAGTTTTTAACAAGTGTTCAAAGTTAATGGAAGAGCAAAAACAGCAAAATCTATTTTTGACACATAATTATCGTTCTTTGGGAAACTTGATTGAATTCAATAATGAAATTTTTGATACTATTTTTAAGCTTGGAGATGAGTTTAAAGGGAAGGATCTATTTGCTGTAGATGTTATAAAGCAGACGGTACCATTGGAAGAAAAAAAATCACAAGGTGAAATATATAAATTAGAGGTTAAGGTAGTTGGTAAGGAAAAGTTCTCTCTAACAAATGACGAACTGAACTATTTGGAATCTGAGGCTTTATTGCAACAAGCTGAAAAAATATTAGAAGATAATCCTACCGAAGAGATATGTTTTCTTTATAAGTCTTTAACACCTCTTAACATTTTGTTTCCTCTTCTTTTAAAGTCAAAAAATGATTTTACTTCTCAAGTTAAAATTGCACAAAAAGATGATCCTGTTGTGATTATGTTTTCATTTTTAATTCGTTTTATGGTGGAATATGCACATGAGAGTGAGCACGGCATTAAAGAGAGAGATACCTCGGTTTTGTTAATATACCCAAAACTAATTCAAGGAGTTTTATTTTATCTTGATAGTGATATTTCAATAGAGGATATTTCCCAAAAACTATTAAAACTACATGATTATCATAGGCTGTTTGGTTTAAAGGCAACTGTAGATAACTTTTTATATTCTTTAGGAGTTTCGAACTCTAATTATGCTGCCAATATGACAATTATTTATTCACTTATTAGTGAGTCATATAATGACTTTAAGTTAGCATATCCTCTTCTGGCAGGTGGATTTGAGGATCGATACTCTATCGAATTTCAAAAAGGTGATGGAGGTAAAATTATTATAATGACTGCCCATGCATCAAAGGGCCTGGAGTTTGATCATGTTTTCATTGGTGGAATGATGACTAATGGTTATCGTGTTGCTGACCGCACGCTGATTGGTAAGCAGCCCGGAAGTCTTAAGTGGAAGTTTGATTTTAATAAAAGAGAATTAATAGAGACTCCTCAGTTCTTTTTAGAAAAAGAAATATTAAGAGCTAAAGATTTTGCAGAGAGTAAAAGGCTCTTTTATGTTGTTGGTACACGAGCAGTAAAATCTTTAAGCTGGGTTGATATTAGCTCTGATGATGGAAAAGATGTAAAAAAGCAAGGAGTCAAAAACAGTTGGATCTTTGGTACGCGTACTTTTGAAGATGGTCTGGTAAATCAGATTGATCAACCAAGTTATGTAGACGTTTTAGAAGTAATTAAAAATAGTTCTACTGTACAAAAAAATAATTATCCACTTGATCGAACTGCTGAATATAGTGGAGCACCGCTCTTTCATCTTGATCACTTAGGAATTGAAAAATGCTCTAGACAAAGTGATGAGGAAAATCTTCTAATTCTATCAGAACTGTCAGTTACCTCCTTAGCTTCTTTGAGCATATGTCCAAAAAGATTTTATTTAAAAAATATTTTAAAAATTCAGCCAGAGCAGGTTAACTTAATTGAAGAGCAGAACGAGGATGGATTTACTGACGAATACAAACAGAGTAAAGAGGATAACAGGAGTGAAGGGGAATTTGCTGTTTATACTAGTAATTCAGCGGAACGTGGAACCTTAATTCATGAAAGTATTTATCAGGGAAGTCTATGTAATTTTGTCTGCCCTGAAGAGGTTAAAAGTCAGCGAGACCAAAAAGCGGTAAATTGGGCCCTGAAATTAGTAGAGGCAAAAGATCCACTATACTCTATACTCGGAGAGGCTGAGGTAAAATTTGATTTTTTTGGAATGAAAATTTCAGGAATTCCAGATTTGGTTCTAACGTCTGACAGTGAAAAAGTTATTGAAATATGGGACTACAAAACAGGCCAGAGAAAAGAGAGTAAGGAGAGTACTTACTTGAGCCAATTACAATACTATTGTTATGGGTTACTACGCCTAGACCCCGAAAGACGAAATTATAAGATTATTGCTTCATTGCTGTATGTTGACTCTCAAGAGAAGGTAGATACTATTTTTGAGTATGATATTTTAGAGCAGGTTTTATTTACAGAATTTGCAAAGATGAACCATTTAACTCAAGAAAATAGAGAGAGTTGTGAATTTTGTGCATTTAAACAACTTTGCCCACCCTTGCCAAACTTGTAACCTCTTAAGAGTATGTTAAAATAAAAGAAAACTAGTTTGAATGGATTCATTTTTTACTGCAGGAAGCAACTATGAAAAAAAACATCTTTTTGATTTTCACTTATTTGTTAACAATCTTTTTTATTTCAAAATTACAAGCATCTGAAGATTCGGTGTATACCTTTAAATGGCTTGATCAAGATAAAGAGGTGTATGTATTACAAAATAGAACTTTTCGTAAAGACGGCAAGTTTTTTATTAGTGCAGGTGGAGGCTTCGCAACATCTAATCCCTTTGTGAAAAGTATGAATATTCAGGCTCGAGCAACATATTTTTTTGCAGAAGAGTTTGGATTTGAAGTTATTTATTCAAAGAATAATGGAGAAGAAAACGAGGCTGCTGAGGGAGTTCGTAATAATTCTTTAGGTACTGGATCTTATCCATTTCGAAGAATTGTTGATAATTATATGGCAGTTATGATTATGTGGTCACCATTTTACGCAAAAATAAATACATTTAATTCTATAGTTTATTTGGACTGGATGATTGGTTTTGGTGGTGCCAAATTAGATGAGACTAATAATAAAAATGAGCTTATTTATTCAGGTGACAAAAGTGATACTAAAGAAAGTCACTCAGGGGTTGCTTGGCAAACATCAGTAATGATTTATTTAAATACTTCATGGAGTATGCGTGCTGATCTTACTGGTATTCATTATAGAGCCCCAATGGTTTACGATGAATCATCTGATACTTGGTATACTAACTATGATGCGACTGTATCAATAGGCTTTAATTTTTAAGAGGGTGTTATGAAAAAAGTTCTTTATAGTATTATACTCTTTTCAACCCTTAGTAACTGTTTTGCAGGGGTAGGAAGAAGTTTCGATTTTTATCAAGCGGCAAGAAATAAGCCTATAAATTTACTGTATGCAGCACAGGAATTGGTTGATAGTGGTTTTTACTACTCATCCGTACCACTTGTAAAAGAGTACTTGGTAACTGCACGGAGAATTAATAGTTCTGGGCTAGATAAAGTATTAGAAAAGTTAATTAATGAAGTTGGTATAAAGCAATTTGAAATGCTACCAATAAAAATTTTAAAGCGTTCAAAAGCACCAACGATTAAATATATTTTAGCAAAAAAAATGTTTCGTCGTGGTAAGTATAAGCAGGCTTTAGCATATTTAAATGGGACAATTCCACGCCACCATCAAATAAAACCATTTGCTTTAAATCTAGAAGGAAGTCTGTTCAACTTTATAAAAAACAAAGGAAATGCAATCGCAGCCTTTAAAGAATGTATCTCTCGTAGTGAAAGTATGATGGGAAAAGGTGGATTGAAAGACAGACAGATGGAAATCAATAGAGACTTCTGTTTAGTTGGCATGGGACGTGTATACTTTAACAATCATAAGTATGACGAGGCAAAATCTGTATACCTCGACTTGAGCAAAGATTCATATATTTGGCCAGAAATTCTATTTGAAGAGGCATGGAATAGTTTTTACCTGAAAAATTATAATAGAGCACTTGGCAAATTGGTAACATATAAAGCGCCAATTCTTTCATATGTTTATAATCCAGAAGTCGAGATACTTAATGCATTAACATATTTTGAGTTATGCATGTGGGACGATGTGAATAAGACAATTGAACGCTTCTATACTAAGTACGGTGATGCATACCGGATTGTTCAGAAGTTTCTCAGCAAGCATAGAAAAGACTACAGATACTATTATCTATTAGCTCAGTCTAAAAAAGATGGAAAAGTTAGAGGTGAGGGAACATTAAATAATATGTTGGCGTTTATTGTTCGTGATCCTGTTTTTCTAGAAATGTACGACTCCTTTAAAAGGGCAAGCAATGAGATGAGTAGAGTTGATAAAATAAATAATCGTTACCAACGTTATCTTGCAAGACAACTTAAAACATCTCTAACTCTAGAACGAGATCTAATTGGTGCTTACGTGAGATCTTCACTTCTAGACTTGCGTAATGGTGTTCAAAAATCACTAGAAGGAATGAGTAGTATTAAGTTAGAGATGCTTAAACAGAAAAAAAATGCACTTTATAACAATCGCGAGCATGTTACTAAAAAACGAGGAAATATTAGAAATTTACGAAGAACGTCTAAACAATATTTTTGGGAATTCAATGGAGAGTTCTGGGCAGATGAGCTCGGAGATTATGTATTCTCTTTGAAGTCACGGTGTGAAGAATGAAAAAAACATTTAAAGTATTTTTCTTAGTAATAATGATAATGACATCTTCTCAATATGCTCTAGGCGATCCTGCAACAGATCGACGTTATGAGTTATTGAAAATAATTGATATGGAAATTGCAGAGATTGTTCGTATCGGAAGGGCCGTTAGTTCCAATCCAAAGCATCTTATCCATCTTGCTGAGTTAAACTTAGAAAAAGCACGTCATTTTAAAGATTTAGAAAATGAAAAATTTTTAAAAATGCCTCTAGCTAAGACTAAGAATATCAATCGCAAACATTTTTTTAAAAAATCTCGTAAGTATGTATCTAAGGCAGAAGCATACTGTCGTACAATAATGAAACGATTTCCAAAATATCCATATAAAGGTGATGTCTATTACATCATGGCATTTAATGCAAAGGAGTTTGGACGCTATACTAAAGCTCAGCAATATTTTCTTCTAGCCAGTAAATATAGAAGTACTGATCCAAATGTTAAATTAAAAGCTCATATTGCACTTGCAGATATTTTTTATAATCAAAGTAAGTTCAGGAAGGCAGTAAAGCATTATGAAATTGGACTACATAAAAAGATTGATCAATGGTGGACTAAAGATGCTTATAATTTAGCGTGGTGCTACTACCAGGTAGGTAAGTACAACAAGGGAATTAAGCAACTTCGGCAGGTTATTAAACGTAGCAGTAGTAAAAAATATGTAAATATGGCTGACCAAGCTTCTAGAGATCTTGCCAGGTTCTATGTTCAAGCAGGTCGAATAACAGAGGCAGTAAGATATTATAAAAAAACTTTTTCAAAACCTGGGAAAAAGCTTACTGAACTCGGAGAGTATTTAATTGGGCAGAGTAAATATACCAAAGCGATACCTATTTTAGAAGAAGCAAAAAGGATGAGTAATCGTGATGCCAACTTGGAAAAAAGAGTTAACTTCGCACTACTAAAAGGATATGGAAAATTTGGAAAATATAAAAAGCAGCTGGCTATTTCCCAAAGCTTAATGAGTGTATTTAACTCGAAACAAATGTCAGTTTCTGAGCAGAAAATTTTTAAATACCACGTAACTAGAAGCTTTGCAGTAGCACAAACAAGAGTGGCGGGGAAAATGTATAAGTCACGACCTAAGCAGCGTTTAGCATTAGCCAGAGTCGTTGCCGAATTTGCAAAATTAATGAAAAAAATTGAGCCCAGAAAGGAGATAGCATATTCCTACTTAACGGCAGAGGCTTTTTATCAGTCAAAAGATTATAAAACGGCTGCTACTCACTACCGTGAAGCTCTCAGCCTATCTAAAAGGGTTGGAAATAAAAGGTATATTAAACTCTCTCTTGATGGTGTGGCAGCTTGTCTTGGGCATTCAAAAAACAGTAAGGACAAGGTAGAACTACTTGCTGTTTATAGTGGGTATTTGGCACTAAATCCTAGAAATAAAAAAGCACACACAATTTATCAAAGACTGTTTGCATTACAGATGGATGATAAGGACTTATCCGCAGCAGAAAAGACATTAGATACTTTTAGAAAAAACTTTAAAAAGGATGAAAAAAGATCTGAAGCAATGCTCGCTAAAATTATGGATTACCACCTCAAAAAAGAAGATAAGGTAAATTTTAATAGGTTATATAAAAAGGTTAGTAGTGGCACAATTCCGGTTGGTCCTAAATATGCAAAAAGATTAAAAAAGATTGCATTAAGTCTACAGTTTCAAGATGTACAAAAAGCAAGCAGTGAAGGGCAAAAGAAGCGTGCCTTAGTTCTCTACGTAAATATTTATCGAGATAAAAACAGTAATGCTGAGGCAAAAAAAACATCAGCCTATAATATTATGAGAATGTTCTACCTGCTAGGAGACTCAAAACGTATGTATCAGTGGGCGGATCGTGCTTTGAGTCATATGAATAAAAGAGATGTATTAAAATTTCAGGTTTCTTTCTCAAAACTCGCATTTGATCTATTTGAACGTAGACATTTTGACTACTCATATCTGATTTATGAAAAGGTATATAATCGTCTCTGCGGAACATCCTCTACACTCGTTGAGGATGGCTTTAACAACATGAATGTAATTTTATTGTCAAAGAGCACACTAGTGGCAGGTGATAAGTCAAAGATAAATAAATTGTTATCTAGGGCCAGAAAATGTGGCGTGAAAAAAAGAATTGTAAATCAAGTCAGAATTGATCTTCTCAAACGATATCTCGATGATCACTCTTGGTATGAAGCATATGGACAGTTTCGAATTCTGTCTAAGACAAGAAGTAATTGGAATAACCTTATTGCCCCTGCGTATACCCTATCTCAAAACTTAAGCAAGAAGAGACTCAAAAAACAGGTGTCGAAATTATATAATTACTCAATCAAAGTGGGAGCACCTGTAGATATCAATGCTGCAAACTCCATTTATCAAATACGTAGGGGGGCATTCGATTGGCAGGTTAAACAGTTCAATAAAATTAAATTACGTTTTCCCGAGAAGAGGTTTAATTCTACTCTAGAGAAAAAATTCAAACTTCTTACTATTATGATGACCAAAGGAGTTAAATTAATTAACCTAGGCTCAAGTGAAGGAGTGGTAGATGTTTATCAGACTCTTATTAGGTCCTATGAAACTTTAATTAACAGTATTAAAAACTTTACTCCCCCTAAGCGTAGTGCTGCATTTGTAAAATCGTTTAAGAATTCAATGAAGGGTGTCGTTCAAGCATTAGAGATAAAAAAAGTACAACTTTACAAAGATTCACATCAATTGATTATAAAACATGATATCTTACATCCTGAAAATTTCTTTTTCACTCCAGATGTAGATAGATCAATACAATACAATAGTATTTATAGTGGTCTAATCATGGATAGAGGGGGGATTAGATAATGAAAATATTACTTTTAATTTTTTTCGGATTTATACTTTTTTCTTGTGGACATGGACCGACAAAATCAAATGGTACTCAAAACAAAAGTGATGAGTTCTATTGGATTGATGAAAAAGACTTTACCCCTACTGACGAAATAGTCTATAGACCTGTCAATGATCGGTATAATATTGATCCGGAAGTCCCAAATGCGTTAAGTCGAGAGACTTTAGTTTCTGCTAGTCCTATGGATCTTAAGATATTAATAGAATCCAATGATCCAATATCAAAAAGTATTGCCCTTTGTTATCAACATAATTATACGGCTGCATTTAAAATATTTGATCACAACTTTAATAAATATCGTAGTCATCCTAGTTATTGGAATCAAATTGGAACATGTTACTTCACAAAAAAGGAGTATAAAAAAGCGATTCTTTATTATCATAGAGCCCGTATAAAAGGCAAAAGTGGATATGCTCCCGCAATGAATAACTTGGGAGTGATTTATGTTCATAAAAAGAGATATCAAGAAGCATTGGAGGCATTTAAACGTGCTGCCAGCGTTAATGAAAACGCCTTAACTCCAAAACTAAATATTGTACAATTGTATATAAAATTTGGACAATTAGATAAGGCGAAAAAACTGTTATCAAAAATGAAGAATATAAATGTTTCGGATCCAAGTATTAATTCATTACTTGGTACTATTGCTGTGATGAAAAAAAACTATAAGCAAGCCTTAATTTATTATAATTTTATTCCTGAAAATCTATGGTGGCGTGCTGATTTTTCTATAAACCATGCATTAGCCTTATATCTTGACGGTGAGAAAAGAGATGCGTTAGATGTTTTTTCAAAAATTAATTCTAAACGCCTAGGGATTTTAGGTCCATATTACCAAAAAGTTAAACAAAGGATAACTCGATGAAAAAAATATTTCTATTTATTACCATTGTGCTGATATCGGGATTGTTTACGAGTTCATTTGCAAAGAAGTCGACTAAAAAATATGTATATAAGAAGTATGAGAAATTTGATTTTGAAGAAATTAAGCTACAGGGGGAGGTTGCTGCACCTGGTGATCTTTCTGTTATGACTAGGTTTCAAAGACGATTTCGTAATCGTTTACCTTATCGTACGAGCTTTAATCCAGAAATGAGAAAGTCTTTAAAGAGGATAAAATAAATGGAAGTAGAAACAACAGCTAAAACGGTTAAGGTTTTGCTCAAGGGTAGTAATAATGAATATATTATATCCTTTGAAAGAAAGAAACGCTTATTAATTGGTAGTGCTGAAACATGCGATGTTACTATTGTTAATGACACAATCTCTCCAATTCATATTGTATGTGAATATCACAAGGGTGTTTGTACAATATACGATATGAATTCTCGACTTGGCACTAAGATAAATGGCCAAGCTACGATTAAAAAAGCCATAAAAGTAGGTGATCAGATTGAACTTGGTGCAGCGATGTTTCAAGTGGGTAACATAGGGAGCAATATTGAGGCGCCACCACCAATAATGCAAGCGTTAAATGTTAAGCCAGGAAAGAAGTTACCATCAAAAGCTCCTAAGAAGACAATTGTCTCTCCCTCTACACTAAATAAAGATGTTGAATATGATTTGAGTTATCCTTTAGGAAAAGATCCTGCTGCTGATTTTACAGAATATATCTTTGAAGATAGTGAGCAGCTTTACCCAATATTTAATTATTCAATAAATAAAAGTGCTGTTGAAGTTATTATTCTTCATCAAGAGAGAATACTTTCCGTTGATTACATTTCCGATGCCACGACACAGGCATTCATGTGTGGTATCTCAAAAGATTGTGAAGATATTGAATATCCATATTTGGCAAAAAAATCTCGAGATTTGTTTATTGAACAAAATGAAACAGCATGTACAATTCACCCATTATATGGTCATGAAGTTGGTATGGTTGGAGAAGAGGGGAAAGAGTTAAAATCTGCTAATTCTATCGACCTGGGGTTTGATAGTATCGTAAGATTCGTGCGTGATGACACGCAGATTTTTGTACGTAGAACAGATGCTCCACCTAAAGTCGCTGCAGCTCCTGTGTTTGAAGACGACCCCGACTTGCGCAAGTACTTAGCATTGACTCTTATAATTACGTGCATCTTTATTGCTATGACAATGTTATTTAAAGTTGATAAGGAGATTGAAAAAGAAAAAATACCTGAACGTATTGCAACTATTTTATATAAACGTTTACCCAAAATAAAAAATGCAGCACCGGCTAAAAAGATAAGCAAGAAAAAAACTGTTACAAAAAAACATATAGTTAAGAAAAAAACAAAACCAGCTAAAGTTGTAGGTGCAAAAAAACCAATAACTAAAAAAATGAGAAAACCTGCACCAGTGGTAACTAGAAAAAAAGTACAAAAAGCACCTAAAATAGCTAAAGCAAAAAATCCAACCAAAAATCGTATTCGTAAGACTAAAAGTCAGAGTGCAAAGAACTCTTTATCTAGGCGTAAAATGGTAAGTAAATCAAAAGGACGAGTTGATGTGTATAAGTCGTCTTCATTCAAGAGTAGTCTAAGCTCTTTAATGGCCAAAGGTGGCAGTACCGGCAAGTTTCAGGCAAAAGTTGTAACGACTACAAGTGGTGAAATTGGAGTAAGAGGTGAGAGTGCTCAGGGCGCCTTTAAAAAAGCTAGCGTTACTTCATCTGTAGGAAGTCTGAGTAACGCCACTGTTGGTAAGTTAGATCAAGGAAGCGGTGTTGAAGGAATTGTAAATAAAAGAACTATTGGACGAGCCTCTATACCTGTTGAAACTATTGTTGTTGGAATGGATCCTAACCTTATTAGGCAGACGCTGCTGCAATACTTGGATCAGTTCCGTTATTGTTATCAGAACGCATTGGATTCAAGCAGACAGTCATTTAATGGAGTTGTCGTTTTAGATTTTGCGATAGCAGCATCTGGAAGAGTTAGTAGGGCAAATGCTCTTGCCAAGAAGGGAAGACTAACTCCGAGAGTACATTCGTGTGTTGTTAACGTTTTAAGAAAGATACCATTTCCAACTCCGCCAGGAGGGGGAACAGTGGATGTTCGACAACCAATGAATTTTTATTCTAAAATTAAATAATACTTAAAGTTGTTTTTAACGCCAAGAAGGATTTTGCAAAATTTCCTTCTTGATACTGTTGAGACATAACTTCTATTATTTCTTCAACAGACGGCTCATCTATATTTAGATAGTACTCACTTATAAAGTGCTCTGCTACAATGAAAATAGTTGCGAGTGGGAAAATCTGATTATGGTGGAGCCCTCGCGGATATCCAGAACCATCAGGACGTTCGTGATGTTGTTCTATTATTTTAATTACATCACTTTTGGCACACCCATTATCTTTAAGGATTTTTGCAGAATATGTTGCGTGATTTAGGAGAAATTTTTTAATTTTACTGGAAAGTCCTTTTGAATCATTAATATCATCTTTTGAGAATTTGTCCCACCTCATTTGTGTTAGTTTATCTAAGCTAATATCATGAAATACTGCAGCCATAACCAGCTTCATACTCGCTTCAGATGATCGCCAAGGAGTCTCTGCACAAACTGCTGTAACTAAAAATGCAATAGCAATGGAGTGGTTAAAATGATAGTTATCACTCTCTCTCAAATTATCCAATGATTCCAGTATCTGTTTATTATCACTAATTGATTTAAATGACTCATTAATTAGTTTTTGACCACTATCTAATAGTACCTTAGAAAGATTTAGGTCACTCATATTACTATATATAAGTTTACATATTAATGCTCTATCTCTGTCTTGTCCTCGAGGAGAACATCTAGTATTTTGAACGCTTTCTTCTAGTGTGTTAACATATGCTTGCAGCATTATAGGATAATTATCAATTTCAACACACAAGTCTGTGACACCTTTTTGTTTATATTTATTTAGAGCAGGTATAGTGACCATATCATTTTTATTAAAAACTTTTATATGTTTGTCACTTCCTATTTTTATAAAGATATCAACTGGGAATTCCTTTATGCGATAGAAGTTTAATAGTGGAAATAGTCTAAATTTTGTATTTTTATGAATAGAGTTACTATAATTTAGAAATTCTGAAATTTTTCCAATATATTCTGAAATTTTGGTAATTTCTTTAGGCCGGCTTAGAAACAAATTGTATGGTTTTTCCTTTAAAAAAGATTCTAATTCAGGATATCCTGTTAGTGGTATTGTACTAAAAAATATAAATGGTTTTTCTAATCCTTGTTGGAAGTAAAACTGCTGTAGCTTTTCACGTTTAGCCATTGCGGAAATACTAATAATCAACATATCAATAGTATCTGCAGATGAGGATAACACTTCAATTACATCATCTTCATTATGAAAAACAATAGATTCTTCGTGCCATGATAAATTGGCAATTTCTTGTAAATGGCTTGCAACTTTCTTGTTACTTTCTAAAATTAAGATCTTGCCCATTATCTGTATTTCCGAAGAAGTTTTTTTGCTGTTGGTATTTTTTTTGATTTAGGATATTTTTGCAGCAGCATGTTTAGTGCTGCAATAGCTTGGTCCTTTTTCTTTTGCCGATAGAATGATTTTGCCATGTAGACTAATGCATTCGTGGTATATGGTGCTTTGGGGTGTTCAGTAAATAGCTTACTAAAATATACAACAGCTTGATCATCTTTCTTCTTCCAGAAATTCATCATACCTAGAGCGTTTAGTACACGAGCCTGTTTCTTTCCCTTAATTTTCTTATTTTTTAGCAATGAGAGTAAAAGTGGTTTAGATTTTGTGTACCGTCCTTTATTATAAAGGTAGAAGGCTTGGTTATACGGAGATCGTTGCTTTTGATCTTCTACTACATTATCTACTTTCTTTAATATCTTTAACACATCTTTTATATATTTTTTTTGAGCAGTAACTTCTTTCTCAAGCTTGTCAATTTGTGCAGCTTGCTTATCTTGCACATTTTGTGCACTTTTATATATTTCTTCAAGTAGCTGGATTTTATCTTTGTTTTGCTTCATGTGAGAAGAATAGGTTTTATCGACTTTATGACCTTGCTCTTCTAGAGTACCATTAATAGAGTTGAGTCGACTTTCTAGTTCTTGTAGTTTTATTTTAGCTTCTGCGGATAATTTTTGATTTTGTGTTAATTGAATCGACAGGTTGTCCACCATCTGTTCTCGTTGTAGCTCTTCAGTTGTTTTACAGGAAAATGCAAAAACTAGAACTATTCCTAGAGTTATAATTCTTCTCATTGTGGACTCCTAAATTAAGTTATTTCATGTCTTCAAGAGTAGATTTTCTAACAGCACTATACTCTGCTTTCTCTGAGTAGTGCTGAGAGAGTAGAGCATACTCTTTAGCTTTATTAAAATATTTTCGACGATATGATGACCGAGCTTTTAAAAAATAAAACTCCGCTTTTCGATATAGATTGGGAGCAAGTGTTACTGCTTTTTCTGCTTTTGCGGCCATGAATGCCGATGCTGCCAAGCTCATTTCAAGCTTAGGGCGTGTGGTCGCTAAACCACAAGCCCCCAAGCTGATAAGTAAAAAAAATATACTTATATTTTTCACTTTTTATTTTGCAGTAATCACAAAGTTAGCACGACGGTTTTGTCCCCATGCATCCTCAGCATGTCCAAAAGAAACCGGACGCTCTTTACCAAAAGAGATTGTTGAAATTCTTCCAGAGTCAATTCCAAGAGTAACAAGGTATTCTTTTACAGTGTTCGCTCTGTTTTCACCAAGTGCAATGTTGTACTGAACGCCACCTCTTTCATCACAATGACCTTCAACCTGAACCTGAACCCCTGGGTTTTCTTTTAAAAAATCTACATTTGCATCTAGGGCATCTTTTGTTAAAGATGTGATTTGTGCTGAGTTAAATGGAAAGTTAACAGTTTGTAGAGCTCCTGCTTTTCCTGCATCAGAATCACCATTTACGTCAAAACTTAAAGCTGAGTTTTCATCTTGATCTACAGATTGAATATCTGCTCCTGTGTCAGTGTTAGCTTTTTTACTTCCTCCACATCCTGTAAGTGAAAGGGCTAGTAAAAGAACTGCGGGCATAATAATTTTTTTCAAAGACATAAATTTCTCCTTTTTTATATCAACTATAGTTAGTTTCTAGTTATGATTAATTAGCTTTCTTCTCGGCTATTTTTCATCTTAATTTAATACTTATATACTTAATTTTACAAAGCCTTTGTAGTGTAGACAAGAGATTTTTTTTGCCGGTACCAGAGTGTAATAGTCAAATGAACATTTTCTTCCTCCATTGCGTCTAAGCTGTTAGGTCGTATTATCATTAATAAGATGTATAAAAAGGAGTAATTATGAATTCGAATTTAAAAAGTCTTGCATTTAACGGTGAAGACTTTGCATTTAACCCTATGACTGGACAGAGTTTTTCAATCAATGAAACGGGTGAGTTTTTAGTCAAAGAATTAATTGCTGGTGGTAACTCTGAGCAGCTACAACAAAAATTACAAGACAAATACAGTATTACAGAGCAAGAAGCATTTCTTGATGTTGAAGAGTTTTTAATAAAACTCAAACTTTATGATCTAGGAGTTTGATATGATTGTTGCTGTTACAGGAATTAATGCAACAGACAATCCTGGTCCTGGTGTCGCTGTTGCAAGAAGCTTAAAAGAAGCAGATGGTGATTTTAAAATTGTAGGACTAAGCTATGATTTGAATGATCCTGGAAACTATCTAGATTTTCTATTTGACTTTAATATGATCATACCATTTCCATCACTTGGCTGGAGTGGAATTAAAAATGCATTAATTAAGCTGAAAAACAATTTTGGTCTTGATGCTATTATTCCATGCTTAGATGCCGAGTTACCTCTTTTTATTGAATATCAACAAGAGTTAAAAGACATTGGAATTCAGCTATTACTACCGAGTAATGAGCAGTTTGAGCTACGCGACAAATTGCATCTAAGTGACTTTTCTAAGCATATGGGACTTCTATATCCAAAAACATTAGCCATTACAGATCTAAATGAGATCAAAGCAAAAATGGAGCAGGGAAATTTAGACTTTCCTGTTGTCGTAAAAGGCCGATACTACAAAGCGTATATTGTGCACTCTTTGGAACAGGCACAGTTAAAATTTACTGAAATTGCTCAAGAGTGGGGTGTCCCAATTCTAATTCAGCAGGTTGTTCAAGGTGAGGAGCTAAATGTCATTGGAGTGGGAGATGGCAAAGGTGGGCACATTGGTATTTTACCGATAAAAAAACTTACGACAACTGCTATTGGAAAAATATGGAGTGGTGTTACTTTAAATCATCCTGATCTTATCGCGATGACCGAGCAATTTCTAGCTAAAACCAAATGGCAGGGGCCTTTTGAATTAGAGTGTATGTTCAATAAAGAAGAGAGTTTTCTAATTGAGATAAATCCACGGTTTCCAGCATGGGTATACTTTGCAACTGGGTGTGGTATTAATCTGCCTGAAAGGCTATTAAAATTTATTAATGGAGAAACTGTTCCCAAGGATAAAGAGATTCCTGTTGGAAAATATTTTGTTCGCTATACCTACGAAGTCGTTACAGACATTGCAGATATGGGAAAAATCCAGACCAACTCTTTACGTTTTAACAAGTAACAAAAAGGAAATATATGAGTACTTACGAAAAACCAAATATTGTTCTTATCGATCATTTCCAATCATCTAAATATGGACTGCCTCAAGAAACCTCTATGAACTTTAGAGAAAAGATTGAGGGACATGACATGAAAGAGTTAACAGAAAAGTATGGTTCACCACTTTTCGTTTTTTCTGAAAAGAAAATACGTGAAAAATATGATGATACAACATCTAAAATTAGAGATGTATATCCTGATGTACAATTTGCTTGGAGCTACAAGACTAACTATCTTAAAAGTATCTGTTCAATTTTTCATGATATGGGATCTTGGGCAGAAGTTGTTAGTGACTTTGAATATCAAAAAGCAAGAAATTTAGGAATTAAAGGGGAAAATATTATTTATAATGGCCCCTATAAGCCTATTGCATCGTTACGAGTAGCCGTAAAAGAGCAGGCACTTATTCATATTGATCATCTACAAGAAATCATAGATTTAGAGAGTGTCGCAAAAGAGTTAGGCATGACTCCGCAGGTGGCAATTCGTCTTAATATGAATACTGGAACCTATCCTCAGTGGTCACGATTTGGATTTAATCTAGAGTCTGGACAAGCAGAGCAGGCAATTCGTCGCATTATGAATAAAAAACTGTTCAAGCTACGGGGACTCCATACACATATTGGAACTTTCATGTTGGAGCCAAAAGCATATGAAGCTGCAGCGGTAAAACTCACAACATTTATGTTAGAAATTGAGGCACAATATAAAATTGAAATTGAGTATCTGGATCTAGGGGGAGGGTTTCCTTCAAAAAGTGATTTGAAAGGAGTATATCAACCTCCAGAAATTGTTGTGAAAGATACTACGGAGTATGCCAGATTGATTGGCCCGGCTATTTTAAACAATATTGGTACTCGAAAACCACCAAAATTAATATTTGAAAGTGGTCGCCACTTTATTGATGAGGCTGGATACCTATTGACCACAGTTGTATCTAGTAAAATCATGCCTGATACTAGACGCTCATACATTTTAGATGCAGGGGTTAATTTTCTGTATACATCAACTTGGTACAATTTTACCTTAGAGGTAAATCAGCAACTAAAAGGTATTCCAGAGCCAGCTATTTTGAACGGTCCACTTTGTATGAATATTGATATTATTGAAGAAGATCTCAAAATACCACATCTAAAAACTGGCACTCAAATGGTACTTTCTCCTGTTGGTGCATATAACGTTACTCAGTGGATGCAATTTATTAGGTATCGCCCTGCCGTTGTGTTGTTAACCAAAGATAAAAAGGTAGAAATTATTCGTAATATGGAAGATCTGTCATCTGTAGAAAAAGATGAAGTACTGTATGGAGGCGAAACTGGAATCAGTTAAAAAATATGTGATTCTTTTACTTAATAGCTATAGTGAGATTTATTTTTTAAAAGATTATCGTTTAGGCTTTATAATTTTTATTTGCTCCTTCGCATCGTGGAATGTTGGAGTAAGTGGACTCATCGCAGGGCTGGCGGTACTGGTTATTGCACGTTTTTTATTTTCTCCTGTCGATCTATATCAAGATGGACACTTGTTATACAACTCTATCCTCGTTGGCATGTCGATAGGTTATATCTTCGATATTACAATTTTTAGTATGTTTCTAATTTTATGTGCCTCTTTTTTAACCTATTTGTTGAGTGTTTTTTTGAAAGGTTTTTTAAAGCATATGGGGATACCTATTTTGTCCCTACCATTTTGTATTATTAGTACACTCTTTTATTTTTCATCTAAGAGTTTTACAACTCTCTTTTATAGATTTACGTATGAAACAATTTTTACACATTCTCTAGCAGACTACTTGCCACATTACCTGTCATTTTTCTTTAAAACACTGGGCGCCATTATTTTCAACGGTGATATATTAGTTGGAATTATTCTATCAATTGCTATTTTGTTGAAATCTAGAATTGCTTTATGGCATATGATTTTAGGCTTGGCATTAGGCCATCTTTTTGAGCACTTGATAGGTAGCCAGTCTCTTTATAATACATCTTTTTATGGGTACTCCTTTAATTATATGCTGATTGGAGTATCGGTGGGAGGGATATTCTTAGTTGCGTCATATAGGACAATGCTACTGTTGCCATTTGTATTAGGAATTGCAGTGATTATTACTAATGGATTAAATAATATTTTATATCTAATTGATATACCTGTTTTTGCACTCCCCTTTAACCTAACAATCATTGCAGTATTATACTCATTGAAATACTTTCAAAGCTGGCTACTACCAGTAGTTCATGGCAGTACACCAGAAGAAACTATAAATTTGAATTTTTCATATGCCTTTCGTTCATCGAAAGGTCTGCCATCTTTAAACCTTCCTGTCCATGAAGAGTGGAGTGTATATCAAGGTTTTGATGGAGAGTGGACCCATCAGGGAAAGTGGCGCTATGCTTTGGATTTTGTTAAACGTGGACCTGATAAGTTAACCTACGCCAAAGAAGGTGTTTTTCTTGAGGATTACTATACGTTTGGACAGACTGTGTATGCACCCGTTCGTGGTTACATTACCGCATTAAAACAAGAGGAAGTTGATAATTATATTGGCACTGTCAATACCCATTTAAACTGGGGTAATTATCTTATTATTTATGCTGACCAAGGTTACTACGTAATTTTAGCACACTTGAAGCAGAATAGTTTGTTAGCTAAAGTTGGTGATTACGTGCAAATTAATCAGGCACTCGCACAATGCGGTAACAGTGGTTATTCACCAGAGCCTCATTTACATATGCAAGTGCAGTACAGTCCTATTCTGGGAGATGATACAACTCCTTTTGTACTTTCTGCATATATTAAAGATAATCAAGTCTACTCCTTTGATATTCCTGGAACGGGAGATTTAATTACTGCTCCTCCAGAGCAAAAAGGTTTGATTAATATACTAACGTTTATTTTAGATGACCAACTTATTTTTAAGGTGGAGGATAAGGTATCTAAGAAGGTATCGGAACTTCAATTAACAGTTAAAATGGATCGTATTTCTGGACTATTCTATTTTGAAGACCAAGCTAAGAATAAATTATTCTTTCATAAGACAGAGTATTTTTTATATTTTGATAAATTTGAAGGAAAAAAATCTTATCTTAAATTGTTATTTTCAGTTATTCCACGAATACCACTTTTTTATACATGTGGATTAAGTTGGAAGGATCGTCTTCCATGTCACCCTCGGATGAATCTGTTTGTGAAAGCGTTGTTAGACTTTGTGGCTGCTCACACTGGTAGAGCTTACTCTGCTGATATGAAGCTATCTTTTACGGAAGGCCTTACTATTAAAAGTGAATCATATTTAGGTGGGGAAAAAGAAGAGGCGATAGTTGAATTAGATGTCGTTGATATAATAAAAAAGGTGGAAACATCGAGTGTTGTAATGACCAGAGTGAGGAAAAGTTAATGAAGCAAATAGTTATATTGATGATGTTTCTTTTATCTGTTACTGCGAGTGGTAGAGAAACGAGCATACGCAGCTTGGTGATAAGGGCTCAGCGCAATCCAAAGCATATTCAGCATCAGTTTAATCTTGCCGAGGCTTATAGAAAACGTGGACAGTGCGAAAAAGCACTGCCTTATTATAATAAGCGAATTTATAATGGATCCAAACTGTTAGCTCCAGTTATGTTTTCGATGTCTAAATGTTATGTGACCTTGGGAGAGCCTTCTAAGTCCCACCGCATATTAAATTTACTGCTAACACATAAAATAAGTAAGCTAGATAGAACGAAGGCAATGAACTTATTGAGTGGCTATCCTGGTATTGACCATCGAAATAGAAATAGTAGCAAGGTGAGACGCTTGAGGCGGACCGCTGCTAAGCATTATAAAGTTACTTCGGCTTTCACAGATCCAATAGAGCTTCCAGTCTTTCATACCCTCATTCCTTACTTTGCTATGGTTGGTTATTCTCCCGAGTCGGTAAAGGATAGTGGTTCAGTGATAGGAACATATTACAGCAGATCAAGTAACTATAAAACATTAGAGCTCTTTTTTGAAAATACAAGTATTAAATACAAAAGGCAGCTTAGAATGCCTAAGTTAGACCAGAAAAATATGGGGGCATTTTACTCATTTTTTTCTAGTCTTTCATGGAAGCATCGATTTGGAATTCACCATATTTCTACTACGGATGATAATTCAGATGGTGCAAATATGGTAGCATATTCACTATATTATTATACAACAGCGACGAGTCGCTTTGAACTAGATCTGTATGGAACACTTTTTCCAAATTATAATGATTTGGGTGTTGGTGTCGGTCAAGTTGCCTTGGGGTACTCTGACTTTGGAGTTAATTGGGACTACTTTGTACGAGCACATGTCATTAAAACGAGTGCGAATGTTCAATTATACCCTGGATCTATAAAAAGTATGTTTGTAAATGCAGAAATGGGTTTTGCATATAAGTGGAAAAGTGCTAAATTTAAGTATATTTTTTCAGTGGGTGAAAAGATTTTTGCAGTTGATAACGGTGGTTTAAATCTTTATAACACAACAGAGATTTACACCTCAATGCATAAATTTTCTTACTCTTTAAACTTATCAAAGCATTTATTTGTTACGGGTAAATATAGTAAGTCATTTTTTAATGTGTTAGGTTCAGGTGTAAAAGGAAGTTCAGATGCGATTGCAGTATTATTGGGTATTAATTTTTAGTATTGTTTCTCTTACAATCTTTGCCATTCACCCTAGTAGTGCAAAAGCAAAGAAGATAGACAAAAATATTACAGAAAATATAAATTATCTGCGTCAATCATATCTCTTAGAGAAAGATAAAAAATATTTAAACTCTTTAAAGTTTTTTCTTAAACATAAAAGTAAAAATCCATTCTTTTATCATATTAGGCTTGGCTGGCTTTACTATTTAAATGATAGAATTGGTAATTCAGTGAAACATTATCAAAAAGCAATTACTTTAGAACCACATTCCACAGACGCACATCTGGGATTAGTAAATTGCTATGTTTATACTAAAAAATATTCATCAGCACGAGAAGTACTACTCAGTGTTAGAAAATGGGCACCTTCAAACATTGTGATTTTAGAAAAATTGGCATTGATTTATTATTATGAAGGAGATAAAAACAGTCAGCTTAAAACAGTGAAAAAATTACTAGACTATTATCCAACAACAATAAGTTATTTGAATCAGGCTGGTTTTTTAACAAGAGAGTTAGGCCAAGAGAAACAAGCTATTAAATATTTTGCGAAGGTTCGTACAATTGTTCCACAATCATATTATCTTCATTTACAAGAAAAAGCAGTTAAGTAACAAATCAGCTCAAGGAGCAAAATGTCATATTCACTATTAACGATATTATCTTTTATTTTTCTTATTAGTATTAGTTACTTTTTTTACCTTAGGGGATCTAAAAATAGAAAAGGTTCTGATGCCAGAGTTGAGAAAGATGGAGGAAGTGCAATTTTTTCAAAATCTTTGATGAATTATGGAGTATGGCTACTAAAGCCTTTCGCACATTTTCTCGTACTATTGAAGCTAACTCCAAACCATATAACATTCATTAGTATGTTCTTGGCAATCGTGGCAGCATTTCCAATTGCGCAAGGGAATTTTTTATTAGGTGGAATTCTTTTTTCAGTAAGTTCACTGTTTGATGCTCTCGATGGAATGATGTGCAGAGAGCTTGGTACCTGTTCAGAAGCCGGGAGTATCTTGGATTCTACTGCTGATCGTGTTGGAGAGTTATTTTTATATTTTGGACTTGTATTCTTTTTTCGTGACAACATTGCTGGGATGCTAGGTACTTTTTCAACTATACTTGGAGCTGTTCTGGTCAGCTATATTAGTGCCAAAGGTGAAATTTTTAAGATGAAAAATCTCCCTAGGGGGATAATGAGAAGAGGAGAACGTGCCCTTTATATAAACCTAGGCCTTATTTTATCTCCTCTATTAGCCTATCATTTTGAAAATAGCTTTTCATATTCAAATGTTATGATTTTGATTTTATGGACAGTTGGAATCTTAGCGAATTACTCATCACTTAGAAGATTTTACTGGCTCTATCAAACTTTAAAAAATAGGAAATAGTCTGCTGAAAGCTTTTTTTGAAAACCATCTACTGATATTTTCTAAAGCTCAGTTTAATGCTCTGTTAGCCACTCTGTGTGATTACCTGACACTAATTTTGTTTGTTGAATATTTCAAGGTGAATCCCGTAGCTGCTGTTGCCATCGGTGCATTTGCTGGGGCTATTTTAAATTTCTCTTTAAATCGCTACTTTTTATTTAAATCATCTAACCATCTACGTGTTGAAATTATTAAGTATGGATTAGTCTCAGCAGTTAGCTTAGGATTTAATAGTGGTGGAATGTGGTTGATGACAGGTTACTGGTCACTAAATTATATTTTAGCCAAGACAATCATCGCTCTACTTGTTGCTATTTTGTGGAACTACCCTCTTCACCGCTACTGGGTATTTTGTGATAATCAAAAAGGTGATAGTAGCATAAGTAAGGCCGAGTAAAATATCTAGTATGTAGTGGTGGTAGAGATATACTGCCGAAAAGCACATTAGGGTAGCAAATAGTCCCTGGAAAAGTCTCCATTTCTTAGCTTGTAACATAAATAGAAATCCTAAAAACGGATATGATACGTGCAGAGATGGCATTGCACCAAATATATTAGCCGACATCGAGTACATATTTTTAAAGAGATCTATATTAAATAGATTATCAAATCTAATCGTTCCCGCCGGGTCAGGTAGTGCTGTTGCAATAAATTGTGGACCATATTTAACAATGTACCATGGTGGTGCTGCAGGATAGAGATGATATGTGATGAAGCCCATAATATTTACTAGTAGATAGCCCCAAGCCATTTTTATGGCAAAATCCTTTTTTCCTGCTAAAAAAAACATAAGAGCAATTAGTATAAATTCGATTGTGAAAGTTACATATGCAACTCCGGTAATAACATCAATAACCGGATGTATAAAGTGCTGCATAAACTCGTTAGGAGTTTGAACTACTCCTTGGTACCAAATACCAAAAAGAGACTTTTCCATGAGATAGAGATCTTGAATATGGACATCGAGACGTAATTCATTAACATAAAATCGCATGCTGTCATAAGCAACGGCAGTGAGTAGAAAAGGGAATAGTAGCTTTAATAGGGATTTTGTTTTGGGATTCCATATACCTAGTACTAGGGCAAGAATGGCTAAGGTAATATGGTTACTTTTTACACCGTCCATAAAGTTAATTATAAAGATGTAGAGTGAAATAGTTAAAAAAGGATAGGGGATTTTATTGAGAATAAGCTTAGGGAAAAGTAGCTCTTTGTAGTTATTTTTAAGATTTGAAGCTGTACCTGTAAGAATAGAAAAAAAAGTAAATTGATTCAAAACTACACCTTTATTTTATTAGTAAAGAAGCGCTCTTTTATAACAGGAATAATAAGCATGCAAATCAGATACATGGAAATTTGTCCCAGAACTGAAATCCATGCAATTCCTTGTAGCATTTTTGCCTCTGCAAAAAATAGTGCTGCAAAACCCATAAGTGTGGTTAGTACCGAAAGTTGCACCGCTTGAGCAATATACTTACCGCTATCGATTGCAGACATTCCGGTAGATTGTTGGTGCATCATATGTACACCAATATCAATTCCGGCAGCAAGTACCGCAGGAATCATCGCAATATTTAAAATTGTAAAACGAATTTCAAAAAGTCCCATAAAGGCACATAGCAGTGATATACCAAATACCAGTTGTAGTTCTAAAATTAGTGCCTGTTTGACAGATCTAAAGTCGAGCCAGAATACGATGAAGGCACTGAGTAAAAACATGAGTAAAACAATTTTACCATCAACAATGATGTGGTGAAGGATATCGGAAAAAATGAGATTACCACTGCCAACGACACTTCCTGGAAATGTAGTTCGTACCTCTTTTAGAAATTTTGAAAATCTCTTAATTGGGGCTGCAATATTTAGACTCTCTTTTGGATAGACATAGATAATATTCCGACTTTTTCCAAACATACGGCGTAGGTGAGATGGAAGATCCTCAGCCCCAAATGGTTTTTGATTTACAATTTCGCGTACTGTCTCTGCTTTTAAGCCGGTCTTCTCTTTTAGCTCAATGTCAGAAAGTTTTTTAACTTTTTTTGCAAGTTTTTTAATCTTACGAAAACGTTTTTTCATATCACGTGGTAGCAGAGTGTTTAGTGATATGACTGGATCGACAATATTGTTAGGGTCATTGCCTTCCATCCACTGCTCAATTTCATAGAGCTGTTTTTTATCTGTAGTTAGAACTACTGCTGGAGTCATAGAGCGTTCAAATAGATCATTAATCATTCTATTTATATTTTTAGTTTTGGCATTTAAATCGACCATTCGCTCAAAGTCATATTCAAATTCAACACGGTTGAGACCCAACAAAAGTAGTGGGACAATTATAAGTACTGGCAGCGCCCAGCTCTTTTTAAAAGGGTAAAATCCAAATTTTTCAATGGTGGCAGCTAAGAATTTAGTGGGCTTGAGAAATTTACTAAAAATGGGGAAAAAGAGGGTAAATACAAAGTAAATTACCAGTATGCCTAGACCTGCGATAATCCCTAGTTCAGAGAAACCTTTAAAGTCACTAAAAGTTAAAATTAAAAATGCTATTGATGAGGTAAGTGCAGCTGAAAAAAGTGAACGGCCCATCTCTTGGTGAGTTCTCTCAGCTGCCATTAGTTGGGGTTGTCCCTGATCTAGTAGCTGAAAGTAGCGGCGTACAAAGTGAATGCCATATTCTGCACCTAGGCCACCTAAGATAGCGAGTAGAAAACCAGTTAAAATATTAATCTGGCCGACGAAAATATTTGCCATACCAACAGTGATACCCAAGGCGAGCATGACGCCTGATACAACAAAAAATACTGCACTAAGAGAGCCTAGTCCAAATAGCAAGAGAATTGAGATTCCAACCATGCTGATGGTTCCAGTTAGTATAATATCTTTTTTAAACTGCTTAGTGTCACGTACTTTATCGATATAACGTCCAGCAAAAGTATAAGGTACCTTGGCCCCAAGCGCATGCTTTAGCTTTTGATCCAGCTTGTCGGAAAACTGCTGACTCTTTTTTAGATCAGTTGAGTCGTAATTGGGTTTAATTAAAAACATCGCATACTTACCATCTTTTGATAGAAAGTATTTTCGCTCTTCTAGTTCTGATTTTAGATCGTTAAAATATGCAGTAGCTTTTTTGCGCCGCTTTTTTTTGAGAATAGGATCATCAGATATAAGGTCAATTGATGAAGCTCCATCTGTAAAAAGAGCTTTGGAGTGTTTTATTAGTTTTTTGAAGTTTTTGTAATCAGTAAGGTAGAGGTATTTGTCTTTTAATAGATACTCCTCACGGTGATAGAATGAGTAGAGTACCTCTGGCATACTGGAGGTGATATTATCAATAGTTGCTAGGTGCTGTTCTGGCTTTTCTGTTGGACCTAAAAGAACTGTAAGGTAGCCAATTCCTCCAAGTGATTTCGTGACCTTACCTAGATCAACAACACTTTGATTACTTTGGGGCAGAAGCGAGGCGAGTGATAGGTTAAGTGGGATTGAGGTCCCTTGAGATACGCCTAATATAAACAAAATTGCTATAATTATTGGTCCAAATAGTGATTTTTTAAACCAAAATGTTAAAAATTTTCCCATTGAGTTTCCATTTTTTGATTATTGCCAAAGACTCTGCCGAATCCACTAAATTGCCCGTATAGTAGACTATTGTAATTGATATATCGAGGATAATTTAATATTGTCTCTTATACTTAGGTGACTGTCTTTAAGGAGATTTTAATGGGTTATAAACTAATTATAGGTTTACTATTTTTACCACTTTTTTTATTAAGTGGTGGTAGTTTTGCACAGGCTGGTCCAGTGGAAGTAGTCAGCGAGACTATTAAGACTTGTGGGCTAAAGAAATTCAAGACGGATGTGAAGTTACAAAACATCGTTTCTGCACATATTGATTTTAATCAGATGGCAAAAAGTACGATGAGTAAGTTTGCTAAGAAGATTTCTGCGAAAGATCGTAAGTGGTATAAAAAAACTTTAAAAACAATTATTATCAAAACTGTATATCCTGAGGCACCTGGTTTTTTAAAAAACATTAATTTCACTTCTACAAAACTTAATAAAATGAAAGATGCTACTATTGTAAATTCTATCGTAGTTGATAAAGGTGAAGAGATTGAGCTTGAGTATTTTTTCGCCCAGGTTGATAAGAAATGGAAAATTATAGATGTTGCTGTAGATGGTAGTAGTTGGGTTGAAGATATAAAAGAGCAGGTTGATGAGATCTGGGATGAATATAAGTGGTCCGGCGTAAAGAGAAAGCTTAATAAAAAAATTAAGGAACTTGAAAAATAGATGAAAACTTACTTAATTATTTTACTGACTATAATTGTATTTTTTAATCATGCCGGAGCACAGGAGCAAGAGCAGGACCAGAAGCCTGCATTGAAGTCGCTGTTACTTCTAGAGATGTATGAACGCTCTAATAAAAATAACTTAGACATGAAAGTTACCAAGATGGATGAGGCGATTACAAAACAGCAAATCGACCGTGTCGATGGAGAGTTTGGAACTAAGGTTGATATTTTATCTGGTGTTGGCATAATTAAAGGTATTACAGGGGATGCGTTGAGCTCTGTGCGTAATGACGAGTATGGTGAGAGTGTACTTTTTAAGGTGGATGTGACTGTTCCATTATATACGTGGAATCGTAAGGGACATCTGCTAGATGCAATTAAACATAAGCAGCATATTGATCAGGCTAGCTATAAAAAAGCACAATCTGAAATTCATTATAAAATTCTAGAAACCTATTGGGGACATCTGCTGGTTAAGACACTGCTCGATTTTGCCCAGTCGAGTAAAAAAGATATTGAGAAAATTTTAAAAAAGAAAAAGAAAAATAACTTTCGATTGTTGATGTTGATGGAAGAGATAACTGCTAGAGAGATAGAACTTGCGGCTAAAAAAGAGGTTACTTTAAAGTATCTCAATTTTTTAATTGGGGAGAGTTCTGTAGAGTTTATGCCTAAGGATAAGTGGTTGGTTAGAAATCGTTATGATTTAAAGGATTTTTCCCACTATTGGGGCCATGTTACTGAGCACGGAGTTAATGATTTACAGCGATTAAGTTATGGGATCAAGGCTAAGGGAAGCTTACTGCTTGCTGAGGAAAAGTCGCGTTATCCGCAGTTTGGACTGATGGCAGGACTCACTTATGCTAGCACTCCCAAATTTGAGGAGCAGCAATCAAAATTTGCATATGATCCATATAATGGTGAAGACTGGAAATTGGCGCTTGGGTTTACTTGGAATCTTGATTTTGGAATTACCAAAAGCAAGATTGGGACTTTGAGGTTAGAAAAGCAGCAATTAGAGCAGAAGAAAATATTTGCACTAAAGGGGCTTAAGGTTAAGCTTTTTGATCAGTGGAGTAATAGTCAGGAGAAGTACAAGCGAATAAAGCATACGCTTAAATCATATAAAATATCTAAAAAGTGGTACCGTAAGAAGGTGATCAAGTTTACCTTAGGGGCTAATAAGGCTGGAGATGAGCGTGATATTGCAGATGCATATAAGGCAAAAGCAATGGCATTTGTGGCATATTATAAGTCTTTATATGATCATCACTTAGCTCTGGGGAAGTTGCAGACCTTTTTAAATATAGAAAGCAACTAAGAAGCTATTTCAAAATTCTTAAAAATGTATTATACTCAATTTACTTTCAATGGGGGTGCCATGGTTTCGACTGGGCTAACTGATGTTGCAGGTGCGTGTCCAGGTTGGTCTCCAATGGTCCTGGTAAAAAGGAGCCCAAACCATAATTGCAGATTCTTTTGAGCCTGCTGCAATGGCTGCTTAATTAGCAAACCCATGCATGAGGGCCCTGCCCCGATAAACAGAAGTAGGGAACATAAGCTGAAATACTTATAAAAATGTTTCATAGCAGTGGTCGGTAAAAGCTATCTAAAAAATATCCGAGCGATTTTCTCACGGCACAAGAGAGATGGTCTTGTCTTCTGACGATAAATGAAGACTACACACGTAGTACCTTCTCTTGATGTCGCTTAGGACGTGGGTTCGATTCCCACCACCTCCACCATGCAGTGCATCAAGTTGTTGAAATTAAAGAGTTTTCTTGTGGGTACAGTGTCTTTTTTAGGCACTGCTGCCCTTCTTTTCTCAAGTAAAGTACACCATCGGCCGATTAGTAAC
>DAOWEO010000097.1 GCA_030638415.1 Bdellovibrionales bacterium
GCTCACTTATCAGGTTTGGATATTTTTTTGAATATTTGATAAACTCTCTGGTACTCTGCTCCCCTTTTGATAGACGTGGTTGTAAAAGATTATCAATAAGAGAGTCTGTATCACTGATTTTCAAATCATGATCACTCCCATCTAGAAAATCATTGGTCACAACTCCATACGGGGTCTTCTCACAGCTTTTAGCAAACTGGAGAGATAGATTTAAAAGTGAACCATCAGGACTACCAGAGCTAATGTAAGAGCTATTTGCCTCATGTCCTTTATTACAGCTTGAAGATATTCCATTAATAATTGCAATATCATTATAGTGGTTAAGCAGTGGTGCAGCAGCAGGGCCAAGACGAATATTTCCTCTGCTTAAAATCTGATCTGCTCTATATTCTAAATAAAGATCCTTATTATCTAGGCCTGCTCTTAAAACCTGAGGATCAAGTCCTAAAGTGGCATCCATTCCCCCTGATATATTAACTAAGATAAAAAAAGTTCCATCTGATTTTGGAATCATTTTTATTAAAGAATTTGCGAAAATTCCAGAACAAGAACATACTGCGGCAACACCTAAAGAGCTCTTTAGGGTCAGCTTAAAAAAATCTCTTCTTGTCATCTCTTTCATAAAAGCGAATCCTCTAAAGCTAGTATAGTATAAAGCTTCACAAGTTTCATCACGGTCTAAATTGCTCATTGACTCCACGACTCGCCCTAATAACGCATCACGCACACTCTAATTACCTTTAAATTGGTATAAAAAAGAGTCATGGTTGACCCACCTATACAAAAAACTGGTCCTACGATAATATTAATAGAACATACTGCGCGGAGGTAAATATGTTTGGTCTTGGAACAGGTGAATTACTCTTAATTGGTGTTGTTGTATTTATTTTTGTAGGGCCAAAGAAGCTACCACAACTTGGATCTTCTCTAGCTCAAGGTATCAAAAACTTTAAAGATGGAATGTCTGGAGTTATTGAAGATAGAAGTGAAAAAGACGTTTAGAACTCTACAGATTTAAAAAATTAAGAGGATATCTAACCCATCCTCTGCTCTTTTCTCTTTCTAAAGAGATATTCATTGAGCGCTCCTCAAAATCAATAACAACTTGTGCAATTGTTCGCTGATTATAAAGACTCTTTTCAATCCCACTACTACGACTACTCATAATGGACTTTATATCTTTTTGTTGTGTACTTCCCATACTTGCAATAGATCGTCCATTAAGCTCTTCAGAAGCTATTGAAAAACGCTCTCTAGAATAATCAATATTATTATTATACTCAATACTTGAAAGTTGACCAAGGTAGTGATTAGTATGAATAAATGGTAATTTAGGATTAGCTGAAAAATCTTTTTTTGCTGAGCACTCCCAGCTAAGAGCACGGTTATCTTTTATCGAGTAAAAAAGATGATGAAATCCAGATGATCTTGGGATTTTTGCAATTTTTTTGATCTCACTCTGTGGATCTGAGACTCCACAAAGGTGACGTGAAATGATACTTTTAGGTACCCCTATCTGATAATCTTTATGTGAAAGACTGTTTATGGACTGAATAACACCATGTGAATTAATCGATATAGAGTTTCCACCAAGAGAACTAATATAAAAAAGTTCTAAAATAGTAACTCCACTTACTTTGCGTTTTAAGACGCATATTGAGTCTTTCGCCTCAGGGGCCCAATCTTCATTATGCGCGAAATAGCGCCCATCTTTGGTTAGAACACTTGTGCACTTTCCAACAACTTCACTACCAAGCTCATCCTCAATCACCAATGCAAATAACTCTTGAATTGGAACACTTACTGCATCCGCCTGCCCTCTCAATTCGTCAAATATATCAGGAAAGTATTTTTTGGTTGCAGAAAGATAAGGCACGGATTGCTTAATTTTCTTCTTCCAGCTAGAATTACGCCTCTCATAATCAAGATACTCTTTAATATGATAAGCAAAAAGCTCACCTTCCATTCGACCTAGATCATAATGACAATCAGCCTCTAATTCAAAATAATTTTTGTGAGGTTTGTTCTTTTTGAACATATTTCCCATCATGACTTTCTCTCCACAGGAATACCAAGCCAAGAAGTCTCAGCTTTAAGATCATCACCTTTCATAACAAGTGACTGAGGTGCAACTTGCACACCATCACCAAGCTCAGTGTCATAAAGGACAATTGATTTGTTACCAATTGTACATTCATTCCCAAGTTTAATATAGGAAGATTTAAAAACGCGATCTTCAAAGAGATGATTTTGTAAAATAACCTCTTCATTAATACAACAATAATCACCGATTTCAATAAGATCAAATTCAGAATACAAATTACTAGCAACATAACAATGCTTACCAACTTTACATCCCATCAATCTCAAAAACCAGTTGTGAAATGGAGTTCCCACATAAGGACTCATAAGTGGTGCCGCAATTGACTCATAAGCACCATTAACCATTTCATTAAGCCAAATATAGACGCACCATAAAGGTTTTACTTCTGGTTTCATTGTCCCCATAACTATTTTTTTAAGGAGTGCAACAATTAGAACGAGAGAAAAACCAAGGCCCATTACAATAAAAGGAGCTCCCAAAACTGTTGCTGTAATCCCTAATTGAGTCAACCCATAGTATAGATAACTAACAAAACCAATAAAAGCAGTAAGTCCAATAAAATTAGGTATAATGATTCTTAAAGCATCAATAAAAAGTCTCTGTCTCAGCAGCTTCTTAGTCGGTTTAAAAATAGTCTCATCATCGAAGTGAGTTACCTTATTTCTAAAAGGAAGCTGAAACGCAGGAGATCCAAGCCACTCTGTTCCATTAGGAATTTTTCCATTGCACTCGCTAGGAGTGCTAGAAAGCACGCCCAAAAGACAGTCGTCACCCATATCTTCACCAAGTGGTAGCATGGCATTATTCCCCACAAAACTACGACTACCAATTTTGTTTCCGGCAAAGAGGACTTTTCCATTGTGAAAACGTCTTCCACCTACAATTGCGCCATCAGCAAAAAAACTTCCATCACCAATTTCACAAAGATCTGGAGTTAGGTTTGATATAGTAGAGATCTCTGCCATTTTTCCAATTTTTGCTCCTAAAAATCGTAACCACGTTGGTAGGTAGATTGTAGTAAAAAGTGGATATACTGCCTGACTGCTGGCACCTAAAAAGAGATCCATAATCCATTTTTTAAAGTAGTAAGAATCATGATTATCATACACACCAGGAACTGTTTGATTAAGAATTAACTTTTTAATCAATCCTGATAGTACGCAAAAAAGAGGAACACCAAAGACAGACCAAAAGAAAGCTACACCAATAGCAGCAGATGCACCATAGTAATAAAAAGTGGTAAAAATTGTTCCTAAAGTTGGGATTGCCATTGCAAAAAATAGAAATACAATAAATTCAAAAGCAAAAAGATGATAAAGACCAATCCAAAAAGATTTCCACTTACTCTGTTTAAATGCAAAAGCAAATAGTACCAGTCCGACCAGATCAAAAGTCACAAGATGGTAAAATGCCATTGAAAACGGACTTTTATCACTTTCACTAACAGGCTGGTCAAATTCAGATAGGTCAACTTCACGCTCTTGTGCCGGAGAACCTTTATACGAAGTATTCATCTGAAGAGTTTTTCCTTCATCCAGTGCAGAAAGATCACCAAGTCGACTTCCATCTTCCATTTTGGTATTAATTGCAATATCAGAATGAGAGCCAATATAACAGTTATCACCTATTTCAATAGAACCAATAACCAGCTCTTGGTTTTCAATTTTGTAACCCATAAGAGAAGTTTCAGCACCTATACAGCTATTCTCACCAACCGTTATAAGGTCAGTGATATAAATTGCCCCTGTATCTATAATTGATTTTGCTCCAATTTTTGCTCCCATCATACGAAGATAAGAGTTCATTACCGGTGTCCCAGCAAGACCACTAATAGTACTCATGCGAACAACTTTATTTGTAATCCATACTCTAAAATAATACATACTATAAAGTGGATAGCGCCCTGACTTATAACGACCAATTACAGTCCATTTAAATGCAATACTAAAAAGAAGAGCTATTGGCTGTGTAAAAAGCAAAATTGCAAGAAAAATTGTAATTGCATTCTCTTGAGTTACAGTTCCAGCAATAACAGAGATAATAAGCCAAACCAGTAAAATAATGGGAGTAGAAAGCAAGAGCGTCAAAGCAGTAAGAGATAGTGCTTGAAGGCTATAACAAGTAAAACGAGTTAGCCGTGAAACAGAGTGAAAAATCTCTTTTGCAGAACGTCTTTGTTGGGCAGGTTCTTCACTAGAGGTATTATTAGAAGCGACCTCCATCTCCTCGACAACCTTTGCCATCTTTTCAATGGTTAAGTTGCTATAGATATCTCGTACAGATAGGTCATATCCAAAACTTGTTCTAAGCTCTGTTACGAATTCAACGGCACCAAGAGAGTCACCACCAAGATCGACAAAGAAGTTATCTCTAATTGAAACTCTCTCATTTTCTAGCACTTTAACTAAGGCGATATGAAGATTTTTTTCTGTCTGCGTTGTAGCTTCAATAATTTCTCGGTCTTTATCAACAAGTGGATTTACAGGTTCTGGAAAATTCTTTCTATCAGCCTTGCCACTCGCTAACATTGGGAAGCTGTCTAGTACATCAAGAAAGCTTGGAACCATATAGTGTGGAATTATATCTCGTAAAAAGTTAAGAACCTCACTCGCATTAAAGTTTGCACTATCAATATTTCCTACGATATATGCAGCAAGTTTATTTTGACCATTATGCTTATAAACATTTACAACGGCTTGATCTATTTCAGGGAAAGATCGTAGAACTGATTCTATTTCAGCAAGCTCAATTCTAAAACCTTTTATCTTAACCTGTGTGTCCATTCTTCTTACAAAATGAATCTCTCCTGCTTTTTCAAAAACCTCATCACCTGTTTTATAAATTCTAGGACGGCTTCCATCAATATCAAAAGGGTTAGGAATAAATGCTTTTGCTGTTAGTTCAGGAGCGTTAAAATACCCTCTAGCTAGTCCAGTTCCACCAATATAAAGCTCACCTGAATCACCTGGCGCCACGGGTTTTAAGTTTTTATCTAAAACAAATGTATCGTATCCATCCAGAGCTTTACCAATTGTAACGGGCTCCCCTGGAAGCAGAGCCTTAAAAGTTGTATTAACGGTAGTCTCAGTAGGTCCGTAAACATTTAGTATAACTCTTTTATCCGTACTCCAACGCTCAACAAGCTCAGGAGGACATGGCTCGCCACTTACAATCAACAAACGGTGGTTAGGTAGATCTTGTTTAATAAGTCCTAAAAATGTTGGAACAGTTGAAAATACTGTTACACCCATTTTAGTCATATAGGCGGCAGTTTCATCTCCAAGATTTGAGATTCTCTGATTACCAATAACAAGTGTCGCTCCACTTCCAAAGGCCATCCATAATTCTTCAACAGAGCCATCAAATCCAATTGAAAAGCCCTGATAAATTCTATCTTTTGGTGTAATTTTACAGATTTTATTATGCGCCTTCATAAAGTTCACAACATTTCGGTGTTCAGTCATGATCCCTTTTGGCTTACCAGTTGTTCCAGAGGTAAAAAGAATATAGGACAGACTATCTGGAGCATGTCCTACTTCAGAGCGGCTCATACGAGCAGGTGAGACATCCTTTAAAATTGAAAATTGGTCATCAAAACTGCTGATACTGCAAGTATAATCATCAGAAATATTATCCTTAAGATCGTCTTCAGTTAGCAGTGCTTTAATATTAGCAGACTCCAGAATGTATTTTATTCGCTCTTCAGGATAGGCTGGATCTAATGGAACATAAGCAACACCAGCTTTTAGAATTCCTAATACAGAAATTATAGGCATCTCACCACGATTAAAATAGACACCAACAAGGTCTCCAGGACTAAGTTCAAGAGAGACAAGGTGCCTAGCAACTCTATTAGCTTTTGCTTCAAGCTCAGCATAGGTCCAACGACTGTGGTCAGTCAATATTGCAACTTGCTCAGGAGCGGTATCAACATAGTATTCAAAAACTTCGTTAAGCGTAATTGAGTTATGTAGAGTTTCAATATAGTGCTGGTTAACTTCTCTAATTGCATCATCAAGAAAAATTTTTAGCTGATGATGATCAAACTCTTTTGATCTTTGCTTTTCTAATAGCTCCAAATCAGTAAGAAAGTGGTCAATAAAAGGATCAATATTTTTGAAGCTCATCTCTTTGGAACTTTTAATCTCAGAAATAATCTGACTCTTAAAAGGATCATCAATATGACTAGCTGTTGACTTCATTAAATATATTCCTATATATCAGTAAAAATTCAAATCTTCATAGATCATTTTTTAATTTAGTGCATACTAAAGCAAAACAAAATACGCAGCAAGAAAGCATCTCAATTAGTCTATTTTTAGGTATTTTTTATATAGTACACAAAGGGTTGAATTTTTAGAAAAAAACATTCCACTGAGCTGTAATTTTATGTCCAACTGCCTGAAAAAACTCACTTTTACTATAGCGGTACTCAAATTTAACAGTCTGATCAGCCCCGGCCTGATAAGAACCAACAAGATAAAAGATTTGATCAGGAAGATCAAAGGTCTCTACCTCATCAGCACTCTCATATGCGAGTGCAATAAAATGTTTATTAATTGTATAATCTAGTATGAGTTTTTTAACACTAATCTCAACTCCGGAAAGAGTTCTAGGATCACCAACAGTAACATACTCTACTGGCATCCGAGATACATCACGGTAGTCAGTCCTGCCTAATGCCATAAAATGCTCATAGGTGAAAGAGAATTGCCCCATACTCACTTTTAGCTTTCCAAACAGAGCAGGGACTTTTTTATGAAGTTCTTTATCCTCTACAATCTTTCCAACCATGTAGTCACTATTAAGATAGTTATTTATAAAATCAATATCTAAAAGAAATCTCTTACTTTTAAATTCAATTCCTCCCCCATAATCATCAAGGCGATTCAGATCACTCTTTTTAGTGTCACCATTAAAGCTAAAAGCTGAAACTTTCAAGTTTCCCATCTTATAAATAGCTTCCGCGGTAGAACCATGACCTCTAGCAATTTTAAGAGTCATAGGATATGAGACGAGATAGCGATCAAAAGTACCGAAAGGTAGGACAGATTTTCCTGCTTTAATCTCCCAGCCCTTGTAGTAGTAATAAAGAAGCAACTTATCCAGTTGAAAGGGATTAAAAGATGTGTCGTACAACATTGTGAATTCAACGTACGTTCTATCTGTCACAGTTGCAAATGCACCAAGCTCCAAAACTCTTGCCTGAGCATCTGAGTAAATTTTTCTACTAAAATTTTCTCCCACCTCGGCAGAAAACTGCATGTAGCCGTAAAAATCAATGTATTTAAAACGAGATGCAATCTTTGTTTGATCAGGTGTGGTCGTCAGATTTCTAATATGCTCTTTTGCCATCAAAAAAGACGAACAAAATAGAGCACAAACAAAAAATATTTTTTTAATCATAATTTAATCTCTCACCTCAAGCATATTGCGTAAATTATCAAGATACCCCACAATTCCATATGAAGATTTCTTTCCCATAAAGCCACGAGACTTTCTCGTCCAAAGAAAGTCTGGTCGATCGTAATGCAACCAAGTTCCACCAATAATCTGTCCATGTCTATTTATATCTAAGTAGTATTCATAGGTTGTTTTTTTAAAGCGGTAGTCATAAGTGTCAATAGTGGGATACCACCAAGCATTAAAAGCATCCTTCGGATTATCAGCACCCCAATAGATTACTCCTCCATCATTTGTGTAATACATCTCAGTGTAGACACGAACTTGCCTGGCCGTCTTTCTAGTCGCTCCACGGCGTACTTGTGTAGTATCCTCTAAAACTTCTGAATAGTATTCAAAGACAGGTTGATTCCATACTTCCTGGTCACTAACAACATCTACAACAAAAGATCTATTTTTTATCCCAATCTGATTCGTTAAAACAATATGAAAAGCACCTGGATTAACATCAGCACATTTTTTGGGTACTTTGTAGGTTTTAACTACGCCACGTTTGGTTGTTGTATAATACTCTACCCCATTTTTTACAAACCAGCTCTCCCAAGGGATATCAACATCACATTTTTTACCCACACGTCCATAACCCATTTTTCTGCGAGTCAATGTATTATTTGTCATTGCTGAGTGGTAATAACTTGCTAGGGCCTTCAAGTCTGAACTTCCAAAAGAGACATCAATACCATCTCTATTTTTAAGAGTAATAGGCTTTGGCTCTTTAAATTCAATAGCTGCAGATGACCAGCCATCACAAATCCCTTCCCATGTTTGGGCAAGATGCGATGATTCTTTTAATACATATTGAGTAAGTTTAAAAGAGTAGTTTCCAACATAAATATCATATTTTTCAGCGGGAGAAAGCGACTCTCGCTGCTTTATACTCATTGCTAAGATATCTTTTTTACTACTTGGTCTTTTAAAATCAAAAAAGTACTTTTTATAGTGAGTGGCTTTTGTTCTGTGTACTTTTTTAAGCTCATTTTTGATACGCTCAATATCTCTAACAGTTTGATAAAGCTCTGATCTACTTGCCTCAGGAGCATTAAGTCGCCCCTGTAAAGTATCTCGCTCTTCTTCAAGGTCCCAATACTTATAATGTAGCTCTTCGAATACTGGAGATTCAACGTAAAAGCCATTCCAACGATATGCAATATTCCCATAAACTCTTGGCCAATATGAAGACGCCCAAGGGTAATAGTCTAATGTGAGCTCAGCAGCTAAAGGAAGTAAGTCAAATTGAGTCTCATAGTTTTTGTCCATCAAAAAAGGGCTATTTCCCCTCTGCCAACAATATGCGGAAGATGTGAAAAAGAGACTTATCATTGATATTAATAATAACACTTTCATAACTTTCCTTAAGCTTTATAGTTCAATGCAAGTAACTACTAGCACCCGTATTATGGCTTACCAAGTAAAATGGTTATACCCTATAGATTTTTCTTATCTTCTCCCCTACTATCCACAAACTTAGTATTATCTAAGTTACAAGGATGAAGTTTTGAAAACAAAACGTTTAGAAGCACTCGACCTAGCAAGGTTTTCAGCACTGATAGGAATGATCATTGTTAATTTCAAATTGGAAGTTTTAGCCTATTCAGGGACTAAAAGTCTTATCTTTATTACGGATCAACTCGAAGGCAAGAGTGCTGCTCTTTTTGTAGTATTAGCAGGAATTGGCATTGCTCTTATGGCAAAGTCTGGAGATAAGATCAAAACAACAAAAGCGACTCTACAAAAGAGAGGTGTCTTTCTTTCCGTTATCGGTTTTTTAAACTGCTTTATCTACAATGGTGATATCCTTCATATCTATGGTGTTTTTCTTCTAGTTGCCTCTCTCTTCATAGGTACCAACCCCCAGTGGAAAATCTTTTTGGCAATATTTTTTGCCATTGTATACGTTCCAATTTTTACCAGCTTTAACTATGATACTGCCTGGGACTGGAAAACTTTTGAATATGCAGATTTCTTTACAGTTAAAGGCTATTTGCGTAATCTATTTTTTAATGGATTTTTCCCCGTTATTCCCTGGCTTACATTTATCTTTTTAGGGCTATGGCTTGGTACACAAGAGTTAGCTAAAAAACAGTTCCAAAACTTCCTTATTACCACCGGTTTAATTCTGATGGTCCTAGCAGAGCTAACATCTAGAGCGAGTATCTATTATATTTCATTTGTTGACGAAGAGGTTCAAGCTCAACTTGCAGACCTACTAGGAACTGACCCAATCCCTCCTCTGCCTCTCTATCTTCTTATGGGAGCAGGTTTTTCTCTATTTTCGATTGGTCTTGCCTTTAAATTAGAAGCCATTGAAAAAATAAAATCTATTTTAACACCACTAATTTTAACAGGAAGACAGACTTTAACACTCTATGTTGCACACATATTCTTAGTCATTATACCATTGCAATATATTGAAGCATTTGATCATAAAAGAATTGAAATATCACTACTTATCTCTTTGTTCTTTCTCATTTTAGCAACTATTTACTGCCATTTTTGGTCTAAGAAGTTTAAACACGGGCCAGTTGAGATGATAATGAGAAGTGTTACAGGTTAATTTCAATAATGGTAAAAATATGATCATCAAAGAACTGGTATGATCCTTCAAAGCGAGTTCCCATAGGATACTCAGCTGTTAGTTCTTTTAATAGTTCAATCGTAAATATACCATTATTAATTTCGACTAATGCAGCATGATCAAACCCAAAAAATTGCTGAACTAGAGGATATAAAGATTTATAAAGAGACTCTTTAGCAGAAAAAATGAGCGCTAAAAGTTCTTGTGCAGAAAGATCGCTGTTTTCATTTATATCTTGGTTAGTTTTAATGACTCTACTTATTTTATCTTGCACTCTTGATACTAATTCAACATCAATACCAAGACCTATACATCTATCACTATCTGTAACGGCACTACATGAATATCTTTTAGAGTGAGAGATTGACCCTACAATCCCACTAGGCCATGCAGGTGATCGGTCATTATTCATATCAATTAGCAACTCAGCGTCTCTCTCCATCAGCTCTAAAGCCTGTCCTGCACAGTAGCGTCCTCGTAAGAATTCGTTTACTCGGTTTTTAGAAGCCTTGTTGAGCTGAGCTGGCAAAAAGGTACTACTAGATTTTTCACCATCAATTGTAAGATTATCTTTTAGAATTAATTTGCTTTTAATTTTTAGTTGTTCAGGTCTAAATTTTAAAGTTTTATTACTATTCATTTATTGATTCGTTTTTTTTTGCCGAATAATAAGAGAGCTCGCTAGAAGTCCTACCTCAAAAAGAATAGACAGTGGAAGCCATAACATTAAAAGAGATACTACATCTGGTGGAGTGATCATTCCTGAAGCAATACAAAACCCTACATAGATATAGCTTCTTTTAGCTTTCAAACTCTTACTATCTGCGATTCCTAGAAACCCTAGAAGAACAATGACGTTAGGGATTTGGAAAACAATTCCACACAGAAAAAGAAATTTGCTAGCAAGAATAATATAATCTTTAAGATTAATATTGGCTTCTATTCCACTAATACCAAAGGTGGTAAAAGTTTTTATCACCATGGGAAAGATAAAATAATATCCAAATCCACCACCAAAACTAAAAAGAGTAAATCCAAGAATAATAAACAGTCGAACATATTTAGTCTCATTGTCATAGAGGGCTGGCTTAATAAAAAGCCATATTTGATGAAACCATAGAGGTGATGAAAGCAGTAGTGCTCCCCACAGCGAGAGTTGGAACTGAGAAAGAATTTTGTCTAATAAACCAATGTATACAATTTTCCCAAGAGCTCCGTTAACTTGTCCATCACCAAAATACTCTTGCAGCGGTGCTAACAGCAAACCTGTAAAGAAATCACCATAAGAAAAAATAATAAAAAAAGCAATAACAACAATAACCACTACTGCAATAAGGCGAGTACGTAGTTCTTCTAAATGGGAGATTATTGGCCTATCTTTCACTAATTACAAAATCTCCTAATGTTGGTAACTTCACAATAAATTCTACCTTGCCCATTTTAACATGTACAGAAGACGCAAAGCAGAAAGACTATTTCACCATTATTCAATATTTTCGAGCATCTAAGTTATTAAAATCACTAGTTTTCAATCCTTTTTTTTACTATCCAAATACAACTTGAATAGGATAGCATCGACACGTAAAAAGAAAATCAGGGAGAAATCATTATGAAAAGTATTATACTTTTAATTACACTTTTTTATGCACTAAATATTTTTGCAATTTTATCTACTGAAGAAAATAATGATCCCTACTTTCAACAAGAGTTAGAGCTGCGTGGCTATGATCAACAACATAAAGGATTGACCTGGGATGTTGAACCATTTCAAGACCAGATTCTCTATGATGTTTTCCATACTGAAAACCAAATCTTTAATGATGTATTAATGCAAACTCAAACTCACATAGGAGTACCGTATGTTTGGGGTGGAAATAGTTGGACAAAAGGTCTGGATTGCTCTCATTACACACGTAAGATATTTCAAGATGTTGGTATTGATTATGGCCCATATATTGTCACTGCCACCATGAAAAATATTAATAATTCTAAACATTTTCATGAAGTCAGTTATGCAGATGCATTGCCTGGAGACATGCTTGTTTACGGTTACAAAAGTCTTTTCTCCAGACAGTGGCATGGTCACGTTGTAATTTTAATTGATAAGCATTACCGTAGCAGCCATGGAAAATCTGGTCTACTAGCAGGTGCTCATGGAAAAGTCGGGGTACAGTTTATTAGTTACAACGGTTTCCCTAATTTTTTTCGCTACCCATTTTATCGACTAAAAAAAATACTTCGAGTCAAAGGAGTATTCTAAATGAAATCACTGATAATAGCATTACTCCTAAGTACCTCTACTTTTGCAGCTAATCAGAAAGCCATTTGTGGCAAAGAAGATGACAGAACTTTATCATATAAAAAAGAAGTCGGTCGCGTACTCGAAACGCTGGAATCAACACATGGTTGTACTATGACGATGGTTGGACCAAGTTGTGCACTGAGTGCTGGACACTGTGTTCCTATATTAAACTTGGTCGAGTTTAATACACCCACCTCTATTGATAGTATTTTACAGCACTCAGCCGACGAAGATATCTACGAAGTAGATAAAGCATCGATTGTATGGTCAAAAGGGTTTGGCACTGATTACGCCGTATTTAAATTACATCCTAATTCCATCACTCAAGAACTTGCAGGTAATGTTCAAGGGTTTTTAAATATCTCCTATGCCAAAGTTAAACGCGGAACAGATCTAAAAATGTTTGGACACGGGACAAGTGCAGATCCTCAGGGAAATCACTCTCAGCAATTATCACTAGGTACTTTAAAAAAGATTAAATCAAGTGGATTAATGTATCATAAAATGGACGCGACCAGTGGTAGTTCTGGATCAGCCATACTACTGGCTGACACTGGTGAGATTATCGGTATCCACACTCATAACGGATGCAAGGAGATTTTCAAATCAAATAGATCAACAGCAATTTCTAAAAATATTAAACTACAACAAGCAATTAAAGATTGCTTACAATCAGAAAAATAGGAGTCTCAATGAAATATATAGCACTACTTATTCTTGCCATTTTACTATCGTCCTGTGGCATGCAAAGTATCCCAACATCATTAAATGAAGTCGAAGCGAAATGGGCAGAAGTACAAAATCAATATAAACGCCGAGCAGATCTCATTCCCAATCTAGTTTCTACAGTAAAAGGCTATGCCTCACATGAAAAAGAGACCCTAGAAGCAGTAATTGCAGCGAGGGCAAGTGCGACTTCTATAAAGGTAGACCCTACTAATCTTGATCCAGCACAAATGCAAAAGTATTCTAAAGCTCAAGGCCAGCTCTCTCAAGCATTAGGACGCCTGATGATGGTTAGTGAACGCTACCCTGATTTAAAAGCTAATCAAAACTTTCTAGATCTACAATCACAGTTAGAGGGAACTGAAAATCGTATTACAATTGCCAGAAAGCGCTATATCGAAGCTATTAAAGGTTTTAACAACTTAATCACTGTTCCACCTAGTTCTTGGTATAACTCAATGTTTTTAAAACATACTAAAAAGCCTCAATTTACTGTTGAAAATTATGACAAAATAAAAGAAGCTCCAAAGGTGCAGTTCTAATGAAAGCACTATTAATATTACTACTACTTAGTTCATCATTACTATTTGCTAAGGCCGTTCCTACTAACAGTGGACCAGTTGTTGACCAAGCAGGTGTCTTTTCAAGACATGAAAAGCAGGCCATCAGTGCTTCACTCAGGCAATTAAAGCAGTCCATCGGAGCAGAAGTCCAAGTCCTAATTGTCGATTCTCTTGATGGTGATAATATTGAAAACTACTCAATCGCTGTAGTTGATGAGTGGAAAATTGGCTCGAAGCAAAAAGATGATGGAGTGCTATTTCTCATTGCGATTAAAGATAGAAAAATGCGCATTGAGGTCGGAGATGGTCTAGAGGGAGAACTCACTGACTTAAAGGCCAGTAGGATAATCTCTCAAGTGACACCATACTTCAAACAAGGGAAATATCGCGATGGAATAATTGTTGGAACATCTCTTATTGCTCAAACGATTGGTGGAGAGTTAAAGGCTGCCCCAACCGTCAGACGAACAAGGCGCAAGTCTGGTGGTATGAGTATTGTCTCAATTCTATTTTTTATTATATTCTTTGCTCTCTCTTCTGGTCGTGGTGGTCGAGGAGGACGTGGCGGTGGAATACTAAATGCACTAATTTTAGGCAGTATGCTTAGTGGTGGCCGTAGCTCTTCTGGATTTAGTAGTGGCGGCGGTAGTTTTGGTGGTGGCAGCTTCGGAGGTGGAGGTGGTTTTTCTGGCGGTGGTGCCAGTGGAGGTTGGTAATGAATATTACAGATAGTGACAAAGAAAAAATCAAAGCAATAATTGAGACGGCTGAAGCAAAGACTTCCGGGGAATTTGTACCAGTAATTTTAAAATCATCTGACCAATATGCAGCAGCCCATTACCGATTAGCTCTTATTCTCAGTGGATTTATGGCAACTGCAACTTACTACTTTTTAGATATGACTGATCCTATTATTTTAATCTGGGCATCTCTAGCAGGACTTTTATTAGGATATCTGCTTTGTTTTATTCCAACTGTTAAAAAAGTTTTTATTACTCAAGATGAAATAGCTGAAGAGACATATCAGCGTGCTTTGCAAGCTTATTTTGAGCTTGGTATTACCAACACAAAAAGACGTACAGGAGTTATGATTTTTCTATCTCTAATGGAGCGTCGTGTATTTATTTTGGCAGATGCAGGAATAAATCAAGTTGTTGGTGAAAATTATTGGGATCAACAAGTCAGTACTTTAGTAAACTCTATTAAGCAAAATGATTTTATTACAGGTATGGAAACAGTCATTGGACAAATTGGAGAGAAACTTAAAGAAAACTTCCCAATTACAGATGATGATACTAATGAGCTAACAGATCAACTTATTACTGATTAATTAGTGAGAACAAGAGTCTTCTAGGCTCATAGGCGGCAGACTTTGGCTTAAGTGTTTTGTTATACAACTTTCCACTGTCTGCGATTCTCCATCACGATAGACATTGATACCATTTTTTTGAAACTGCTGAAGTGGTGTCGCACCAATACCAATAACAATCAATATATCAGCTTGCAGTTTTTTTATATTGTTAACAGCAATGGAGCATCCTCCTTGAGCATGCCCCAAGTTCTTAATACTCTCTGTTGAGATAATATTACCACTCTCACACTTAACTACTGTATAAAATGGTGCCCGGCCAAAATGCGCTCCACGAAGAGCACTTAGTCCTGCATCCGAATCTGTTGGAATAACAATATTCATAGTAACCTCTTATAGTTCTAGTTGAAATTTTTTAACTAACTCTTCAGCCTTCGCACCATCACCTTTTTTAAACTGTCTGTTTTGAACCCCAGACAACTCTAGTGCTTTCCCCATGTTTGGACCCAATGCTCTAACTAAAATGAACTGACAATCAACTAAGCCCCCAAGTTCACGACGATGATCCTCTACGTCTTGCGCATTATATGAGTCCATTTTAAAACTCTCACCCTCATCGTGATCATGATGATGTTGTCCATGCCCACCTCCGTCTCCATGAAGATGCTGACCTTCATCTTGGTTGTGTGGTCCGTGGTCATGGTGATGAGTATGCCCATTTTTTATAATTTCTAAAAAGGAGTATGAGTCACTAGTTACATCAAATAGAGCAAAAAATGGTGCTCGACCTGTTCTAGTAACTATTTCTAGGGATTCATCTTTTACAGGCACTGCAACTTTCATATTTACTCCACTTATTAAAGTATTATAATTTAGTCTACTTTAGTTTTTTAGTGGAGTATACTTCAAGGGTCAGTGGATTTACTGATTTTAAATAGATATTTTTCTTTTCAATGGTAAAAATAGAGAGAATATTTTGTGAGGTAAATTCTTCTAACGATTTACTCCAAGGCAGGGTTTCCTGTGCATAATATGGGGCTCCGGCAGTACCATTTGTAATTTGCCAAAATTTTCTACGTAACTTTATTCTTGGTCCCTGATAACCTTTTTTGTACAGAGGCATAGCAGGAGTCACATTTAAAAGAGAGTAGTTATGTTCATCTCCGGCTAGGACAGCAACTACTTTTGAGTGTAAATCGATTAGACGTAAGAACTGATCTCGACGTTCAATTATTCCATATTTAGATTTTTTTCCAAAAGCATAAGGTCTAATTCGATTGTTACCATGATACCACATATCATTATATGCATGACCACCATTTGGAAAAATTGGAGTATGTACACTCAAGAAGATATGATCAATTTTACTATTTTTTTGATATTTATTTAGTTTTTTTCTTAACCACCGCAACTGATTATCCATAATATAACCATGTGGATTTCCTCCTGAGATCTCGATTTTATCAGCACTAGGAGCAAACCAGTAATTACTATTAAGAACAATTATTGCAACATTATCATAAGTAAAACTATATACATTTTCCTTGTATGTAGGAAAATTAATATGCTTTGCATCTTGATCAGCCCAAGAGTTGTCTTCACTTATTGGGCCATTCATAGGATGAGTAAAGTGATTTCCAAAAATTGCTTCCGAACTCTCTTCTAAGTTTGTTTTAGGAACACGAATCCCTTTTCGCTTCTTACCTTTATAGGTGTTAAATGTTACTTCATGGTTGCCCATTGCAGTAAAAACAGGTGTTGTTTTCCAAAGTTCTCCTATTGAGTTTTTCCAATTATGATATTCTAAATCCATACGACTAGACTGTTGTGCATAGCCACTAATCATGTCTCCCACAAACAACATAAAGGGAACTTTGTACGATAAACTGACGGCACTAATACGTTTCATAACATAATAATTCGTACCTAAGTACTCTCGCTCTCCTCCTCCGTAACCGTTTCGTGAGTCACTAACAAAAGCAAATGAGAATTTTTTTCGCATCCCCTCAGCAGGGAATGTTTTAATTAAAAATGGTCCCTCGGTAAAATCTTTTAGCTCAATACTATAGTTATAATTAGTACCTGCCTTTAAATTGGCAATTGTTAACTCATGCTCTTTTGTAGCTTTTACATCACTGATTTGTTGTTTCCCAACATGTAAAGTTGTCAATGTTTTAATATTTGTACGATATGAAACAGTTACCTTATGTCCATTTGAAATATTAACAAATGGTCCGTGAACTATAGATGGTAAAAGATTAATTTGTTTATTGGAGACCTTAAAATTAAATTTACTTTCAAAAAGTATTTTACCTTTATGGTTAATAACTCTATAAAATAGTCGATATGGCTTACCTTTAGCTTTTTTAATATGGTGTTTTTCTTTGAATAGCTTAGTAAGATCACATGTAACACGTCCATGTTCGATCTTGCCAACTTGTCCAAATAATATTGGAGTGGAATTTTTCTCATATGGAAAAAATCCATAATATAGTCTACCTTTTAACTTTTTTTGTAAAAAAGAGAGCTTTAAAAAATGGCCTTTAGCTGAAATCTTTTTTATAAAAGGAGCAACATATTTCTCATGATCTATTTGCGGTTCTAGCTTCGTTAGATCAGCAAGAGGAGATAGTCTTGTAGCCTCTGCCTGATGACAAAAAATTAGACCCATAACAAAATATGTATATAGAAGTTTTCTTTGCATAATTAATCTCTACCAGCGGTAAGACAGTCCCGCTAAAAATCTTAAGCCTTTCTCTGTCTGCGTAATATTGACAACACTAGAAGACTCAGCTTTAAAAGTTATACCTCGCTGAACAAATTCCGCCATTAGCCTAAAGCCAAGTCCAGAAGATTTTAAATATTTTACTCCACCAGCGGCTGAGAAAAAATTTGCTGTTCCTGAAAGTGACGTTGAGACAACTGATGTCTGTGATTCCAAAGTATCGGAACCAAGCCCCATTGCTCCACCAACAAACATAATAAATTTGTTAACAGCATAAGGATAATTTAAAAAATGGTAATAACTACCAATCCCAAAATCCATTGATGTACCAGTAACACTAAGATCGACTGCTTCAACTGCAAATGAACTTTTATTCATAAACATCAAAAATGAAAATTTTCTTGCGAAATCAAGCTCTAATTTTGGGAAATATTTTTCTAAACCTATTCCCATTAAAATGGATCCTTGCGTTGCTTCAGTCGTTGAGTCAACTGCATTAGGATCACTCACCGCCAAGCTCTGAGTTCCCATAGACAAAATAATATCCCAGGTCTTATCTAACTCCATCGTTCCATCTGCATAAGTCTTATGTGAGACGACTTCACGTCCATAGAGAGTTTTCATCTCTTCCTTGTCTGCATTAGAATTTCCATCAATTTTTAAATCGATTTGCCCGTCAGAACGTTCTACCATAACTTCTCTTCCTGCGATGATTGGTGAAGAGTTCAAGCTTTTCGTAGGATCAGCTGTAACTTTTACTGGAGTAGATATTTTTAAATTTACTACTTTTTGATCACGAATTTCTTCAATCCTAATCACACGGTACAGTGACCAGACTGAACGAGAAGGTGAAGCTTTAATAACCAGACCTCGTGCTACAACCCCATCTGTCAGAAAAAATTTGGCATGGTCTCCCACGACAAGTCCATCTTCCAAACCACGATTTATTAAAATCGTCTTTTTTGATATTGAGGTTTTTAAAATTCTTAGAGTCAATTTAGAATCTACATCTAGCGCAAAACTATTTAGTGAAAAAAGTAGACCTATCATCAAAGCAGTGACTAATTTACAAGAAAAAGTCAAATCCCATGACAACCCGATAGTCGTTAACCGTCGTTCGTGCATACATACCCTCTGGAAGTTGTGCAAAATCAGCTGCTGACAAAGTTACCATTTCGTAATTTGCCAAAACTGAAAATCCATATCCTATTTTTGTTAATTTATTTATTTCATCACCACCATCAAAACGATAGCGTAATCCTAAGCGAACTGTTTTATATGATCGTACATCAAACCTAAACGACTCTCCGAAATCCCCAGATATCATATCAGCACGTCCTAACTTTAAACCTGCACCAGCAAACAAAGAGTAAGCACCAATAAGATCAGGAGATCCTTTAAAGTAATAATCTAAAATAAAGGACATCGTTTTTTCTTCTGACTTAAAATATGTATTACCCATATAGTAGTAATCATCTGCGGCCCTAAATGTTGCACTCATAACCAAGCGTTCTAATTCAGGAGCGATTCGACTTAGATGAAAACCAAATCCGAATCCTAATGAATGACTCAGCCCCTGTAGAGAAGGTCCATCAGCACTGTCAAAGTTATTACCAGCATCAAATGCATATCTAATAAATAGTTCATGTCCTGAGCGATGTGTCCTTGCGTACTTCTGCCGCCTACGTTCCTCTTTAAAACCACTTTTTAAAACATAATTTCTAATGCCTTTCGCTTGCATAGTCCCTGACCACATCGGATCAAACTTTTTAGAAATCTTATTCATTTTCAAATAATCAGCATGTATGTCTGTACTTCTGGCACTAAAGTGAGATGAGCTATTTTGAGACTCCATGAGCAGTCTATCTTTTCGGAAAAGACGCTCAATTGTTTCAAGATCACGTTCATCAATTTCAGCAAAACGATTTGCCGTAGATGTAATATAGCTACTACTAATTACCGTATCATTCTCTGCTTCCCACTTATTAGTATCTATTGATAAGTCCTGATCACTTGAATCTTTAAGCTCAAACTCATCTTCATACTCATCTAAACTAAATTTACCGCGACCAGAGATTTTATATGACCCAACAACGGTTGCCACTGCAGCGTCAGGATCAAATGACTCTCGGTCTAAATGAGTTATATAATAATCATTACCATGCTTTTTATAGGTCGGTGCATCAGCATTATCAGTTTGCATACGGTCACGATATCTATCTCGACTATCACCTCTACTTATAATTACTTTTTTCTTTAAAAAGCGGTAGGGCCGTTTGCCCTTAAGCAGATCATCATAGGGAAATAAAACATATTCACTTCCCTCTTTGATTGTTTGATTATCGTTATGTTCAACAATTGTCCAATATGAGTATGTAGGATAAGCCTTAATAAGCTCAATCGTGCCAACCTCAGCAACCTCACCTGATTCCATTCCTTCTTGATATACTAGCTTTGCTTTGTCTAACTCTTTTAGACCTGCATACGTACCGGTATTAAGTAAAATGGTTTCTCCACTTCGGCTAATTCGCTTAACAATAACTTTAGTATCCACGGCCAATAAGATTTGGGAGTAAATGATCAAAAAAATAACCAAGAGAGACAATCTCTGCACTGCAATCCGTCCTTAGAATGAGATAGTAATATTTTAACACGCTTTGCCAAAAAAAAAACATTTTAGGCAAGATTTACTAATTACTTGACGCTATGCAACTCAATCTTTAATATTGAACAATTCCAATAATTAGATTATAAGATATGCTTACATCAGAAAAGGACAAAACGTGACTAAAAGACATAGTAAAAAAAGAGTAGAAATTTTCTATTACACCTGCTCAATTACAGGTGAAAAATTTAAAGTAAACCGTGAGGCCCCATCTCCTGATGAGCTTGTTAGTGTTAATGCTTTCTACGAAATGAATGATGATCAAGATGATCGCCCAGAAAAAATTAAAAAATTTATTGCGACCCAAGAGCCTGTAGTATTTGAGGATGAAGAGGAATACGCAGATGACGAGACAGAGCAAGAAGAAAAAAAGTCATAAAAAAATTAAGGATACGTCATGGAAAAGAGACAATTAGTTATTATAGGAACTGGGCCTGCTGGACTGACTAGTGCGATTTATGCTTCTAGAGCAGAGCTTAAGCCTCTTGTCATTGAAGGGTTTCAGCCAGGTGGTCAATTAACGACTACCACAGAAGTTGATAACTTTCCTGGTTTTCCAAACGGACTACAAGGTCCTCAATTAATGTCCAATATGAAGCAGCAAGCAGAACGCTTTGGAACAGAATTTTTACAGACCCAAGTCAATGAGATTGACCTATCCAAACGTCCATTCACTCTTACCTGCGAAGGTGGTCAGCAAATTAGTGCCGAAGCAGTTATAATTTCAACTGGAGCAAGTGCAAAATACTTAGGGCTACCAGAAGAAGCTGGACTCATTGGCCGTGGAGTCAGTGCGTGTGCCACTTGTGATGGATTTTTCTATAAAGATAAAATTGCCTATATGGTCGGAGGTGGTGACACTGCTGCAGAAGAGGCCCTTTTTCTTACAAAGTTTGCCAAACGTGTATATCTTGTCCACCGCCGCGACGAACTACGAGCATCTAAGCCAATGCAAAAATTGGTTTTAGAAAATGATAAAATTGAAATGGTGTGGAATTCTGAAGTTGTTGAAATTTTATCAAACATGCAAGGGGTTAACGCTCTTAAAATCAAAAATATTAAAAGTGGTGAAGTCACAGAGCATGCTACAGATGGACTTTTTGTGGCGATTGGCCATAATCCTAACACTGAGTTTCTTAAAGGACAGCTAAAACTAGATGAGGAAGGCTTCATTGCCACCGAAGGCAAACACCCTGATACCTCCGTTTCGGGAGTCTTCGCTTGTGGAGATGTCCAAGATCCATACTATCGCCAAGCTATTTCTGCTGCTGGTTCTGGATGCCAAGCTGCCATCAGAGCAGAACGTTTTCTCAGTAACTAAATGAATAGAGCCATCTTTAAGCAGTATTCCCTCCCTTTCTTGGGAATTGTTATTTCATTAGTACTTTTTTTCTCACCCAAATTGCAAATTCCCTATCTCGATAGTGCAACCGATAAATACTTTACCACCACACTATTAAAGGCCAGTGGCGCATATGCAATCATACGTGGCTTAAATGCCACCGTTAGTGTGCTTAAAGAGTCCACTTTTAGTTTAGAACCTGCTGGAATAGGAGTTTCAATTGCTGCCGGACAGGTCCTAGATCCTATTAATGATATGACAGAACGCCTCTCAGACGTACTTGTGGTTGCTATTGTCTCGTTAGGCATGCAAAAGTTTTTTTATGAAATCACTCTAACAATCATTCCCCAAGTATTAGCTGCTGCCCTTTTCATGTTAAGTCTTATGGTTCTTTTTAAACAAATCAACTTACCCCATCTACAAAACATACTTACAAGCCTGATTACCATTCTAATTATTGCTCGTCTTTTTCTACCTCTGTCTACTGTAGCAAATAGCTATCTACACCAGCAATTTTTTCAACAAAAAATTGAAACTGCAAGTAATGAGATCAGTCTGACAGCTAAGCCACTCTACCTGCTGCATAAAGTTTCATCTCCTACAGATCAAGGATTCTGGGGTAAATTAAAAGGTAACCTAAAGTTTGTGCAAGCCAAGACAGCGCAGATGAAACAAGCCTTAGCAGACGTTATGAAAAATATGGAAAAATCTATTACGTACTTATTACAACTTACCCTGCTATATATCGCAATTTTTACCTTCCAGGTCATTCTATTACCCCTATTTTTTGTTTGGCTGCTTAGTAGAGTAATTCATATTCGTCCGTGGCTACGTAACCATAAAAATCAACTACTTACTAAGCCTGTTTAACTACGTTTATCAACAACCCCTAAAGTTATTACACTAAGCTTTTAAAACATTTAAAAGAATGCCACAATGCATCATAACTCATTTAGGAGATTTTTATATGAAAAGCCTTGTATTGCTGACCGCTATATTCATTTCAGGATCAAGCCACGCCTTCACAGCAAGAGTAAATGCTATCCACCTATGTAAAGATAGAAAAATTACTAAAGTAGAACTCTTTAAATACGAACATCGTCTTAGCTTATTATGTGAAAGTCTATCGGGTGAGCAAATGGAGGCTCGCTCCTACGATGTAATGCTAAGTCGTGAAGCAATAGGTCCAAAACAAGAAGAAGGCGACATGCGCGTTCCTGAAGGAAAATATACGCTAGATTGGAAACTAAAAAAGAGTAAATTTTTTCTTGCACTCCATGTCTCTTATCCTAACAAGCAAGACCGTGAGAATGCGAGAGAAAATGGAATTACTAATATTGGTGGAGATATAATGTTACATGGAATGCCTAATCGAATTGATAATTATGACCTAGAACTAAGCAAGCATCCAATTTTACGAGAACTCATCTATCAAGCAATGTATTTTGTTGACTGGACACAAGGATGCATTGCAATGCCCAATAATGACATTCAAGAGATATGGGACCTTGTGCAGACCCCTACCGATTTTGAAATTTTTCCTTAAACAAGCTATTTCTTATATCGGTGGTAGCAACCATTCCCCTGATTAACCCAGCCATCACCTGGAGGAGTTCCGTTCTCCTCACTAATTCCACACACCCATTCAGTATCTTGATCAGTATCTTCTGCAACAAAACTTCCAGAGTAAAAGGTATTTTGAGGAGAGATAAGTCGAGGTAATTCTTGCGTCACACTCTGCTCTTCTTTTTCTATATTAATATCCTTTACTATTTCTGCAACTCTCTCTGCTACTGTTTGTCCATCGTATATAATTCCATCAGTATCACCTGGAATTGGATCTCCTGGAAGATTGTAATCACTTACTCCAGGAATATCGTAAGAGTCTGCCCCTGCAATAAAATCATCATTTTGATTATCCATTCCTGGAATTCCCAGCGGATCAAAAGAATCATCCCCATCAGAAGTTGGCTCATCAGAAGATACTGTCACTCCCTTTCCTAAAAGAAGTAGTACAATATCAGATGAATATCCAGCAGGTGTTTTAAAAGTTGTAGATTCGACTTTCCTAAACTCTGTCGTCTTACCACTAGTTGTATCAAACCAGATATAAGTATATCCTTCTGAACCAGGAACTTGAATATTCAATTCAGATTTTGGATTATAAACGACAATTCTATCAGAACTTTTCATGACTTGTAATTTATCAATGTCAGCTTTGCCATTACTAGCATAACTATCATTAAACTCAAATTGGTCTAGCTGAATTTTAAACTGATGCAGAAAGATAGTGATGTACTTCAAGCTATGCATACCTGTATAACCAGTTTGAGAATAAGGAGTACTCTTCCACCAAATTCCTCCATATGCAGCTCCACTACCAGAAAGCACCCAAGACCAATTTAGTCTTCTAAAAAAGTAATTTGCGTCATTATAAGGTGCAGTGTGTTTTTCATAAAGATCTTCACCATTCACAACTGGCTTATCATAATTTCTTTTAGTTAAACTACTCGCATCAAGATCAGAACGAGTCTCTAAGTGGTAATAACTTGCCCAAGTAAAGGTAGAGTCAAAGTGCTGATCACGAACGTGGCCAGTTGAAAGCATGGTCTTAAAAGGATCATTATTTACCAGGTAGTTACCAGCTTCATTTGTAATGGTTCTATTTTCAGATACATCATAGCTAACGTCATTGTAGATAAGAAAATTTACATTTGGAAAAGCAGCATATCTATCAATCATAAACTGAAGTAACTTGAGTCTTTTTTCGGTTCCCAACGGCCAAAATTCAGTATCAACTCCTTTATACTTTAGTGTTATACCATAAAGAATATACTGAACTTGCATATTTGGATGGTTCTCCAACATCCAACGTAACCTTCTATCGTCACTTTGAAAATTAGCATAGTTGAAAATATTCGTATTACCACCTTGGTAGTAGTTATCAATTTTAGGTAAGACTTTATTAACACTCTCAGGGTAAGTTGCCGATCCAACCGCTCCAACTCGTAACATTGTCGCCCCATTATTTTCTGCATCAGCAACGTACGCCTTAAATGTAGTATCACTAGTAAAAAAAGAATTATTTTCAATATTAAATAGTACATAAGCAGTATCCATTATTGATATGTACTGATCACCATTTTCATATTTTAAAAATTTGCCCGATGCCCTCATCTTACCCTTCAATGAAGAGCTACTGACTTTAAAAGATCCACTTGCTCCATTCGAACTCTTCCACTGGTACGTACCCGTTTTACTACAATAAAAACGTGCTTTAATCTGACCACCATTGTCATAGAAACCATGTACGGTTTGTGAAGAACCATTTTCAAAAGTGAAAGAAATATTATCGGTAACAGATCCAGGAACAGATATTTCATGAACTCCGAACAAGGCAGTTTCTTCAGAACCTACAGCAAATGACTTAGCGTTACCAAATGCACTCGCAACGAAAACAATACTAAATAAAGCTGCTATTAAATTGTATTTTGTTGTCTTCATATTCTCACCACTCCCAAATATTGTGTATTTGAATAGTGTAACATGCATACTAAATATTTCTTAAAAATCAGTCTTAGTAAAAATCAAAACTAGTAATATTTTCCATATTCAAAATTAAAACATAAGAAGACTTAATTATTAGATATTTACCAAGAATTTTTAATACTTTTTTTAGAAATCCAAAAATAGAAATAAGCATCACGGTGTACAAATACTGCCAAAATTTTATGGCACCGGAGCAATGCTATTTCATAAGTAGAAGCACTGCATCCCATTATCATGAACTAGTATTTTTCCCTCTGGCCTAGGCTTCCAAGATAATGACGAAGATGTTGAGGATGTATTAGGCCATATGCGACAGCTGCACGAAACTAATTATAGTTACCAAAAAAATAGACGAACCATCTTGATAATATGCAAGAGCGCTATAAGCTAATATTTTTTTATAAATGATTTCAGTATTCAATACCATCTGCAAAAAAAGTTTATCAACAAAAAAAAATTATTGACACTGTAAACTAACAACACCCAACGGATAATTATCAAAGCTTACCGTACCTTTATTGTTTCCATCAATACGTAGATCAAAACTACTACGTTTAAAGTTACCAATATAGTGAACGTCAAAAGCTGATATATCTGAGACATCATCGGTTTGAGCAACAAGACGGCCATTATGTCTTATCTCTGCACTAAGCCCATTAGAGGTATCGATATCAATTTCTAATCCACTGCCTGAACAGCGAATACCTGCAAAACTGCTAATGCTTAATATACTTAAAAATACAATTACTATTAATTTCATCTCTCTCTCCTGAATTAACTATAGCTGGATAAAAATATCTTTTCCACTTACTTTTACTGTCTCTGAGGCCATCATTTTTCTTATAAAATACATCAAAAGTTTTACTGAGCGTATTCCTAGAGGCAACTTGGCCCTATCTACATGAATTTGTAATACTTTAGTAGTTTCATTAAAATGACTTGTGGCTTCTACCGTTAAGTTAAATTTAAATAAAAACTTAACTTTTGAAGTCATATACATTTTACCATCTTTTACACTCATAAAAATTTCTTGCAAGGTACCTTTGTTAGCTTTGCTATTTTTAAGCTCCTCTTCAAAAATATCTTCTGAGCCACTATCTTTAGAGCTACTAGAAAGTGAGCCAATAGCAAAATGTGATTTTTTAAGGCAACCGCTTACATAAGCAGAAACATCGGTGGCATCTGCATGCTCATCAAGAAAACATGAAAACTTCATTCCTTGCAGTGTAGTAGTCTCACCATCCATTACTATATTTAGTGCAGGTGTTTTAAACTCAAGCAGCTCACTATGAAGTTTCACTACCTCAGGAAAAAATGAAAAAGAGCTATTGTCATCAAGGTTGGTAACGTTCACAACCGACATAGGAGCGATCGTAAAGTCATGCAGACAAAATTGTAATAATTGATCACTATCGATAGTAGAAATATTTTTTTTGGCACACTTGAAATCAAATTGATTCCCAGAAATAAGAAAATCATTATTAAGATTTAGCTCGAGCTTATCAGAAGTAAGTAAAATATCATCTCTAGTCAATTCTAACTTTTTTATCTGTCCATCAAGTTTAAAATATCCATCTTCCCCAGCAACAGGTTTACTTTCATACAGCATTTTTACGCTATTTTTGGCTAAAGGTGCAAATTTGAAATAGTTCATACATGCCTTTTCCAAATCTTCAGGCTCATTGCCTTTATGACCATTAGTCTTTTGACAAAAAAGTGACGCCGGCTCTGGAACTACAATATTTAATTTGGGAGATAATACACGTACAGCATTACTTTTCATTGAAACTTTTTTACTATTTAAGACAATTTTGATACCAGTTCCATCGGCTTTTTTTATTGCACTTAAAATATCTCCATCTTTAGTGTAAAGACCAAGTTTCATCTGCTTACCACTAAGCCCTAAAAAGTTATTTCTTACAAATATTTTAGCATCAAATCTGCCATCTTCATTTGTGATTTCTGACATAAAGTCATAATAAAAAAGAGATAACTTATTAAACTGAAAACTACCAGCACCACCTATGTTACTAGCGGGTCTAACATAGTTAAATTTTGCAATATCAAAATTGAGTGACTCTCCTGCCCAAGCAGTAGAATAGAAAATTATAAATAGGGTAATAATGTATCTTGTCATAAGCACTTATATCATATTACGCATAATCTCAGCTAGTTATTGTAATTTTTATCTATAATTCAGAGTTCCTCCATCAATGATTTTTAAAAAAATAGTATTATTTAGTATATATTTTAACTATTTACATCATTAGCTGATGTTATTTAGTACAGTTTTGTCCAAATAGACCGATAAACATTGTATGTATATCTATATACTCCTGATATTTATGATTCCACTCACATCTTTTGCTCTAGATTGTAAAGATCGTGATAAATATAAGCTAAAGGCTAAGGTCTCTGAACGTGGTCTGGAAAAGATTATCGCACAAGGAATTAAAGAGAGTGCCATCTCTTTACGAGAAGACTTATTAGGTAAACATGAAGCTAGAAAAAATATAATAGAACAGAAGAATCCTGAGTGTCTAAATAAGAAATTATGGGATGCTATGGAAGTTGGTGAAAGCTGGAAAAAATGTATTGGCCTACCATCAATCATAATAGGCGAAGAAGTTGGGCTGTTTGAAGGCATTAAAGCATCTCCTGTAAAAGTTGATGTAGATTGGGGTATCGAAGATTTAGATTTTTCAGCTTCAAGTGTAAAGTGTAAAGATTTTTCATGTGATGTAACTGTTGATATAGATAGTTTAGCAATATCAGGTGGACTCTCCGCGACAGATCTATTTTCCAATAAAAAGATGTTGGGTATTAAAAACCTTGAAATTAAAACTAATAAGGATGGTAAATCTCCTCAATTATCTTTTAAGTTAGAATTTGATCCAAATAATATTGAAAGTTTTGTTAATTTTTCAAATAAAGATATTATACTTGATACCGTTGGGAGTGATTTTTCAATTAATGCAGTAGACGACCAGGGCCGATCATTAGACTCCGGAAATATTTTTGATAGGGTATATTCTAAAGCTCTAGAGAATGATAAGAAAAAAATTGTACAAGCCTTTGAAAAAAAGTTTGGTACCGACAGAAAGAAACTTGCTAAAAACAGCGAAGCAAGAAAATGGCTAAAAGAAGAATTCCAGCTGGTCATAAACAGATATACTAATCAAGCAAAAGATAAAATTGGTAAGATATATAAAGAACAGTTTTCAACTGATCTATCTGCTGCACTCTATTTTATTGGTAAAGATATTACTGCACAAAAAGGTAATCAGGCTAAGCAACTAATTACGAATGCAGTTGGTAAAAGTTTAAGTGATTCCATAAGTAAGGTCTTACCACAGATGGTTAATGAAGAGTTAAGCTCACTACCTTTATTCCATAGTGAATATGAAATGCCACTCTCAGATATTTCAATTCAAAATGAGTATATGCATAATGTATATAAACAAAGAGTTGATGAAATAAAAAATAACAAGCGGTGTAATAAGCTACTAGAAGTTATAACAAATCGAAAAAAAATCACTTGTACTAGTGATATCCATATTGCAAAAATGGTCACAGGAAGCTGTGATGATCATGAGATAAATGATAACTGCCGTTTTTCAGGAATTAATAAATTTCTGGATTCCATGAAAAACTCTTCTTTTAAGGAAAATGACGGTGTTGTAAATAAGTTAATATCATACTTAGATGATACATTAGATGTAATCTCAAAAGCAAAGCATGGTAATCATAAAAAAAATATTAAAACTTTA
>DAOWEO010000078.1 GCA_030638415.1 Bdellovibrionales bacterium
GAACCATATCATCTGTTCCAGTTCCTGTTACTGGATTTGTTATTATATCTTGCTTTAGAGCTATTGCTGCCGGCAAACTTGAAACATCAACACCATCGACATTACCAACATTAACAATTTCAAAAGTTCCCATGTCTAAATTTTCTGAAGCAAGATGAGTTCCTAAATTATCCGCTCCACTACCAGAAAGATCATCAGCTATGGCCCACTTTCCGCCATCCCATTTTAATATTTTATCAACGGCAATTGAGGTTAAATCAACGTCGGTGATGTCACCAAGAGCGGAAGTGGTTTTATTTATTTGTGCCCAAGTGTAATCATCAGTTGCGGAAATTATTGCGCCACTGCGTCCGTTGAAGCTTTGCACATTGCTGCCATTGCTGATTTGGTCCCAAGATGCAGTTGAATCATTATAGACAACCCAATCACTTATTGCCCAGTCACGTGGTCCTTCGCCATCACCAAAATCAACTGCAACATCAGCAACACTTACAATGTAATATTCACCACCAACGGGAGATGCGTTTGGAGCTGAGCCAGTTGTTGCATCCCAGTTCCCAGCGTAAGTTAGTCCACCAAGGTCACTTGGAATCCAACTTGTTCCATTGAACTTTAGAATCTGTCCAATGCTGGCACCCATGCCATTTAATTTGGTTGCAGTTACTGCGCCGTCTTGAATCTTGATGGAACTTACTGAGTTGTCTAGTACGTCAAAAGTAATGGCAAAAGTAGCAGCTCCCTGCGCATCGGCAATGATTAGATTAAATATGCCAACCAGTGCGAGATTTAAGGCTTTAGTACCGTTGGCAACGATACTTGTAGCTGTTTGTGATTCAATATTGAAAGTCTCGTCAAAGCTATTTGGGCCAGTTATGCGAACAGAGGTAACTTTGTCTAGTAAGTTGCCATTTAAAACCAGCTGGTCATTTACAATTGATGCAGAGCTAATTGACATGGTTGGCTGCTCTGGCATTGCTAAAAAATTTTCATCAATCTGCGTCTTTCCTATGAAATTACAGCTAGACATTAAAGTGATTAGTAAAAAAAGGAGGCAGAAGTTATGTCGCATTAGGTTTCCTTTTAGAAGGTCTTTGATAAAAAATATGCTTATTATACGGTAAGATATTGGCTGCGCTATGTCTATTATAGAAGGGAAAAGTAGATGATTTCATTCAAGTGTCTAGTGAAATAACCGATAAATATTGAAGGAGCAATAACATGTCAAATTTTAAAACTTGTAGTTTGTGTAGTAAAGAGTGGAGCTCACTTGAGGAGCTTTTAGAAGACTCAGCAATGGATTTTGGTGGATATCAGGCTTTTCCAAGGCACCCAGAGCGCAGTTTACTGCTATTTACGCATAAAGCAGATAAGTGTGGCACAACCTTCTCATTTAAAATTGATACTTTTACAAAATTTGCCCGCAAGCCAATAAAATTCAGCGAATTTGAGTTTGGCAAAGAGTTGGACTGCGAAGGGCACTGTCTTGATACTAATAACCTTAGTCCCTGCCATAGTAAAAATTGTCCAGGAAGAGAGCTTCGCGATCTACTACAAGTAGTTAAGTCTAAAATGAAAGCAGATGAAGCAGCTTAAATAAACCTAAGTTTGTCAGTGATAAAAAAAACTCGTAGCTGTGTAAAATAGGACTGGTAACGCTGATTTTCAAGACATTGCATCTTTCAAATGCTATATAACATACAATTTTTAACTTTTTTTCCGGAGGCACAATGGCCAAGAAACTAAATCCTATTGATAAACTTAAAGAAAAGCTTTTTTATGTTAAAAAAAATGGCTGGATTGATCTTAAGGCAAAAGAGGAAAAAGAGATTTTTGCTCTGTCTGAGGAGTATAAAAAGTTTTTAAACAGCTCAAAAACTGAGCGTGAAACGATGCGCACTATTATAAAAATGGCCAAAAAACAGGGCTATGTTGAGCTAGAGAAGGCATCAAAAAAGCATAAAAAACTGATCTTGTCTTATGATGGAATTGCTGGTGCTCTCGTAAATCTAAATGACCTGAAAGATCTTAAAAATGGTTTTTTGATGAATGGAGCACATATTGATGTTCCACGTATTGATCTTAAACAAAATCCACTTTATGAAGCTGAAGATATGGCCTATTTTAAGACTCACTATTATGGAGGAATTAAAAAGTACCAATGGGTAACAAGACCTTTGGCACTGCACGGAGTAGTAATTTTAGAAAATGGTAAAGAGATTGATATCGTAGTTGGTGAAAAAGATAGTGATCCTGTATTTACTATTAACGATCTGTTACCACACTTAGCAAAAGATCAGATGGCCAAAACACCTAAAACCCTAATTGAAGGTGAGCAGTTAAATATTTTAGTTGGCTCAATTCCATATAAGTTTAAAGATGAAAAAGATGGAATAAAGCTTAATATCTTAAACTATCTATTTACAGAATATGGCATCAAGGAAGAGGATTTTATCAGTGCAGAGTTACAAATTGTACCTGCAGGTAAAGCACGTGATATTGGATTTGATCGTAGCTTTGTTGGCTCACATGGGCATGATGATCGAATTTGTACCTTCTTAGGAATGCAGGCACTATTTGATATTGATCAAGAAAAAATTAAGAAAAATTTAATGATGGTATTTTTTGATAAAGAAGAGATTGGATCTGTTGGTAATGGTGGAGCAAACTCGAATCTGATTGAGCGTATTGTAAATGATGTTTTACAACTGCATGGAAATAGCGATTATAACTTATTAATAAAAAGTTTAGAGCACTCTAAGTTTTTATCTAGTGATGTTAATGCTGGAATTGATCCAGAGTGGAAATCAGTAAACGAGCCAATGAATGCAGCTAAAATAGGTAGTGGAGTATGTCTTACTAAATTTACAGGCTCAGGCGGAAAAGGTGGCTCAAATGAGGCGCATGCTGAATTTGTTGCAGACTTGCGCAATGCCTTTAATAAAGACAGTGTTCGCTGGCAGCCTAGTGAGCTAGGTAAAGTTGATCAAGGCGGTGGTGGAACTATTGCTCAATTTTTAGCAATGTATGGAATGGATGTAATTGACTGTGGAACACCGATCCTATCAATGCACTCACCATTTGAAGTAGCTTCAAAGGTAGATATCTTTCATACCTATAAAGCTTATAAAGCATTTTATAAATATTTAAAGTAGAGAACGTTATGGCAAATATTCATGCAATTTATCCTGCGACAGAAGGTGAGGGAATCCGTATTGGAGTCCCTCAAGTTTTTGTTCGCTTTCAAGGCTGTGCAGTTGGATGTGTTAATTGTGATTCAAAAGAGACATGGAGTTTTCAAAAAGAGCAAGAAACTTCTATTGAAGATATTGTTATAAAGATTATAAGTTTTAAACTTAATTGGACTTCTATTACAGGTGGTGACCCTCTAGACCGGCACCACCGCGAAGATGTATTAGAGTTAGTAAAACAGTTAAAAGCCGCTAAGCAGAAAATTAATATTGAAGTTACTGGTCAATCTATTGATGAAGAAATTTTTGAGTTGGTAGATTTTATTAGTTTTGATATTAAAACTCCTTCTACTGGAATTCTTGCGAGCGAGAAAGTGCTTAGCCGTTTTGTAAAAAATTATGGCATAAAGTCGCAGATTAAGGCCGTCATTCAAGATGAGATAGATTTTAAATTTGCATATAAAATGCATAAAAATTGTCCTGAAACAAATATTACTAGGTGGGTAATGACGCCTGCCTGCTCACTAGATACACCACTTTCGATGTCCGTATTTCAATGGATTCTAGAAGAGAACCAAAAAATGGGTGCTTTTTTTAGAGTGATTGGGCAGCAGCACAAATGGGTATTTGGTCAAGACCGTTTAGATATCTAAGTAAAATTAAGCACTTATTAGATATACTTTTGGGTAGTATTTAATATACCGTGTTATAATATCTATATAGGAGCTTAATATGAAAACTTTAGGAAATAGAGGTATGTCTCTAGTTGAGGTTATGGTTGCTGTGGGAGCCTTAGCGGTTGTCTCTCTTGGTGTGATGAAAATGACTAAGCAACAAACAATTGTTCAAAAACGTGCTGAGGCAGCATTCGAAATTTCAACTGCATCTAATCTTATTACCCAGACATTACTTAATCATGAAGCATGTGTCTTTACCCTTGGTACAGGGGCACTTATTGCAGATGGTGGAACTGTCACTGCTATAAAAAATAGAAATAATGGAGTCATTTTTAATACTGTTGATAAGTATGGAAATAATACAGTAAAAATTAATACGATGACTATTACAGGAGTCTCACTAACAGGTGGACCAGGGCTCAATAAATTTGGAGAGCTTAACTTAGAAATTGAGTTTGAAAAAATTAGTCAAATAATTACTGGCGCCAAAAAAATATTGAAAAGTTTTCCTTTGCGCGTGGAGGTAACTCCAGCTGGAAATCTTGTAAAATGCTATTCGGCGATAGAAAATGCTGTAGAAGAGGCGAAGCTAGAAGCATGTGCAGGGATTGGTGGGTTGTATGATCCTGTTACTAGTAAGTGTAATTTAAGTAGTTACAACTCTGCTACTACTCCGGCTAATGATGTTGCAGTATCTACAAGGCACTTGACAGATTTTTATACTTTTGAATTATCTAATACGTTAGATCCGCGATTTGTAAATATTTCTGGAGACACTATGACTGGGAAGCTACAAGTAAATGCAGAGATTGAAAGTAGTACTAGAGTTTGTGTGGCAGGACGATGCCGTGATTTTACAGCAGCACCATGTCCTGTCGGGGAAATTGTTCGTAGTATCAATACAGATGGGAGTGTAGTCTGCATACCAGATAAAAATACAAATGTTTTTGGTAAGAAATGTCCTGCTGGTGAGTTTGTAGAGGGTTTTACAAGTACAGGAGCTTTGGAGTGTAATGTACTTGTAGCAACTATTGATTATGGGCAGTGTCATGATATCGGCTGGGGATTACCTGGTCTCACGAGCTGTAAAAATGACTATGTGATTGTTGGAGCATATTCTAGAAACTCTGATTCTGGAGAGTGGAATGCATTTAGATGTTGTAAGTTGAAAAATTAATTTACTTCAAAAACATTCGACGAGCACCACTTTTTATAGCAGGGTTAATCGTTAGTTTTTTACCAAAAAGTCTACCTATTCCAGTAGCCTTAGGGCTTGTCTTTGCCTGTGAGCTTTGTTGAGATATTCTAGTATAGACTTGCTGTTTATGTTTTTCTAATTGCAGGTTTAGGGGAATTAGCTCTTTATTTGTACAAGCGTTGGAAGTGGCAATTTTATTTTTTTCAGTAAACCCTTGTGCTAGTCCCTGATAGAAAGAGTTTTTCTCTCTTTTTCCATTTAAATTATTTTCTGTTTTTGCTTGTTTCCAGAGGTGGTCTAATTGGAAGGTTAAAAAATTAGAGACGTACTCAGCAAAGTGGACGTTTGACTTACTGCCGATTATCTCAAGATAAAATCCTCCACGAAAATGGTTGAAGACAGGGTAGACGAAAAAATCTTGTAGGATATGGTAGATGGCCTTATCTTTTCCCGATAATCTTTTTCCTGTTAATACTCTTTTAAGTATTGTGTCTTCGGGGTGCTCACTATCTTGAATTTGCTCTAGGTTATATTTTAAAAGTAGATTATTAGCTTTGATGGTTGCAATTTCTGCTTCATGTTGGTTGGAACTTGCTGCTAAGTTAAGTAGTTTTTTTACTTTTTCTAATATCTTTGATGTCTGATCAGCAACATGTATTGAGAGATCAATACTAAGCTCAATTTTAGCCGCCCAAATATTTTTATCCCAGCCACACTGTCTGCATGTATCGTGGAATTCTGAGCTGTGGCCCAAGCCAGCACAACCATACTGCAAATAGCAGAGAAAATGAGCTAGTTCGTGGCGGATAATATTTTTGAGTGTATTAGTTGGTAGGTTGATCAATCCTTTGTGGAAACCAAATTCATAAAGATCAGATTTGAAGTATCCAAGATTAGTAGGGTGTTCAAAAATAACAACACGCAGTGGATAAGAAAATCCTTGGTAACAGATTCGCTCTCGTCTTAGCTCTAACTCTGTCTCTTGATGAATAATCTCTCGTGTTAGCTTTTTAATCTGTGTTAAAAAGTTTTTCATGCTGTTGTGATAAAGATATGTGTAGTCTATCATAACTCCTTTGTAGCGTTTCGTAGACACTTATAGCAACAATAAAACTATGTGATAAGTAAGTGGTACCATTAAAATGCAGTTTTTCATTTTTGAAATGGAGTTAGATGACAACAAATGAACGTCTTTTAGAGTATTTAAAGCAAAGTGGTGTAAGATTTGAAATTATTAATCACCCTGAGACTGAAGGGAATAGCTGCACTGATTCCGCTAGAGCAAGAGGAATGGAGCTGCGTTTAGGTGCGAAGAGTCTTTTAGTAAAGTCAAAAAGAGGTTTTCATCTGTTTACCCTTAGTGCTGCGAAGAGTGCTGATTCACAAAAAATGAGAAAAATTCTAGGATCTGCAAAATTGCGTTTTGCTACAGCAGATGAGTTGTGGGATCTGGCTCAAGTTAAAAAAGGGGCACTACCACCTTTTGGTACTCCATTTTACTCTTTTGATCAATATCTGGATGACTCCATTTTGAGCCTATCACAGATTGCTTTTAATGCGGGAGCATTAACTCAGTCAATCACGATGCCACTTGCAGACTATTTAACTTTAGTTAAGCCAACTCGTTGTCAATTTTCTAAGTAGATCAAAGTCATCTGTAGCTTGTTGCGTAGTAATATGTTGCGGCAAAGAGATAGTGAGGACAGTACAGGCCTTGCAATCTTTTGTGAAAACTCATCATTTAAAAAAAATTGTCGATAAAGGTAGTGTGAGACTCATAATCAAAGGGGAAGATATGAGAATAATCAATACCTTAGCAATATCTATAATTACTATGTTTATTTGTGCATGTGAGACTGTTAGTGAACTTACGGTGTCTCTAAATGTAAAAGACAGCACTATTTTTTATTTAAATGAGCGAGTTGATCTAAATATTTTTGCTGCTGAATATGTCGAAACAGCTGTAGTCTCATTAGGTGAAGAGTATGAGTGGGAGGTAGAAGTTAATGCAGGCAGTGGTGTGTTTGAATTTACACCACCAATTGTAGGAAGTAATCTGACTTTAAAAATTGAGGGATATGATAGTGATATGGATCTACGCCATATGGCCAGTTATCAAATAGAGATTATTAGAGATATCAAAGTTACAGTTTCTAGGCCAGTAAGTGGTGAAACTATTACTGTAGGTGAGGAGTTTTCAGTTACTGGTATGTTTGAGCAAGCGGTCAAGACGATGGAGATTTTACAAGACGGCAGACTGTTTGCCAGTATAAAGAGTTCTCCTTTTGATGAGAGCTTTATCTTTGATAGTGGTCGAGGAAATAGCCAATTAAGCTTTCTATTTAAAGACGAGCAAGGAGACATTTTACGAGAGCTAAATCGTAGTGTCTTTTTAATTAATGGTGATGATGACAGCTCTTCCGATATTCCACTTTTTAACCGTACGTGGGAAGATCCTCAAACCGCAATTGTGATTGATGCTTACGAAGGTAATGGCATTGATTGGGATGAGATGAAAACTGATCCCAGAGTAGTAGGAGTGATCCACCGCTCTGGTGATGGATTGCGAGTTGACTCCAAATATGCGGCAAGAAGAAAGACTGCTAGAGAGTATGGATACCTTTGGGGAGCATATCACTTAGGCCGACCAGGTAATGTGGAAAGGCAGGCTGATCTATTTTTGAAAACGGTAGGTGATGATCCTGAGACTCTTTTAATTTTAGATATTGAATCAACTAGCTCATCTTCTATGATGAATATTGAAGAATCTGTTGAGTTTGTAAATTACATCTATAAAAAGACCGGACGTATTCCAGTGATCTATGCCAACCATAGTGCAACAGTTGATTTGACTAATAGATTGGCCAATAACGCTCTTTTTCAGAGGGCACCGCTATGGTATGCGAGATTTAGATCAGATATACCAGTCTTTCCTACTGGATTATGGGATAGATACTTTCTATGGCAATTCTCTAGCGAGATAAACTGTAGCCGTACAGGAACATGTCTATATAATGTTCCAGGTACCAGCTTTGATATGGATATAAATGTCTTTGCAGGTAATGAGAGTGAATTACGACGTAGTTGGTTCAATCCTCAGTAAGTTATTTCAGTAAGTTACTAGTATATATTACTCTACAGCAGGTAATATATACACATCTCCTTGTGCAGTGCGTCAGTGCTCGCTATTATCCCTTATTACATAATTGTTATTAACTTTTTCACAGGGGATAAAATGAAGTATCTACTTATGATGTTACTTTTTTCTGTAAGTTTTTCTAGTCTTGCAGAGGATGAGCTGGCCAAAACTTTAACGGTTGGGCTATTTGATGAGTACTATCCAACTCATGATGTCGCACCACACGCTCGTGGTATTTCAGTACAGTATAAATCAGATGCAATTACCAATCGCGACTGGACTAATCTACGTAGTTATTACGTTGCCTATGATGTGAAAGTAAATTTAGAAGAAGATGGTGAGTTGTATGATTCTGACCGTTATCCATTCTCACTTGATATGAGTGTGGATGCATTAATCCCAGTATTTAATCATGGAAAGACTTTCGCCGCCAGTGTTATAGGTGGTATTGATATAGATGAAAATGGGCCACAGGTAAATGATAAGCATTATATGGCGCATGGAGGATTACAGGCTGAGCAGATATTAAGCTCATCAGACTTTGGCCGTTTTTCTATCAAAGGATCTGTAGAGTATGTAAATTACTATTATGAAATTGATGATGAAGTAGGAACTTTGCAGACTGGAACGACGAGATCTAAGCTGGCACATGGTGGTGGTGGTACTTATGCTAAGCTAGAGCTGCAGTACAATAAGGGTTCAAATGAAGTACGTTTTTTAGTTTCTCAAATTGATGCATCAGATACAGTTCAAGATATGGGAGATTATAGCCGTGATATTCAAAGCTTTGAATATGTCCGCCAAGTAAATAAGAAAACAAGATGTGGTATTGGCTTTAGCGTTACAACACACGAATATCAACCAGAAGCTTTATATCATGAAGATGAACTTTATCGGTCAAATGCTGGCTGTCAGTACAAATTCTAAGGTGGTACTATGAATAAAATATTTTTAATATTGGTATGTATATTATCTTATAGTGCTATTGCACGTACAACTGTCTTTTCTGATCTTAGCTCCACAGCTGCTTATGCACAGGTGGAGCTCCGTGGAGAGGAAGCAAAAAATCTTTATGAGTACTTGGTGGTAATTGCCTCACGAAGTGGCAGTGCTGTAAGTAGTGACTATGCTATGGGACGACACATTGTTCAAGCTCCAGGAGTAAAATGTAAGGCATTTAATCCTGACCATTTAGAACCAGAAGACCGTACCTTAGAAAACTTATACCGCTGCTCTATAGAATACAGTAAGACTGGAGCTATTAGTACTTAGTCACTTGTTGTAGTATAATCCTCTTTACAAGCATGGGGACACATTGAGAGGATTTACAATTATTAATAGTGAAGAGATTCAGATATTTAAAAAATCTGTTCTTCCAACTATTCAGCCTAATGAGATTATTATTTTACGGGTGAGTAATACTACACTTGTAACATGCCAAGATCTGCTTAAATCATACTCTTTCAAGATCTCTTTTTTAGTTGAAGATATTAAAACTCAATTTATAGATAATAGGTATCAATATTTATGTCCTATAAATGCCAATGAGTTCATTGAAATTAGTAAAAAAATTGTAATTTTAAATTTAAATAAATTAAAAACAATACAAGAACTAGACCTATTTTTAAATAATAATAAAGCAATTTTAGAACAACAGAGTTTCTATATTGATCCAACAGTAGAGCACTCTAAAGAGTATGCAGCATATCTCTCTCAGATCGTACCAGTGGGCCCACGTGTTTTAGAAATTGATCTTACCAATTTTTGTAGTAACAACTGTATCTATTGTGGTCTCTTTTCAGATGAAGGTAATCTGGCTTTTGCCCAAAAGCATAATAAAACAGGTGTAAAAGATTTGGATCGTTTTAAGCGGCAAAGCTTAGATGAAGATGTTTTATGGAAGCTTATTACGGAGCTTCCATTAAATGTAGAAAAAGTAATTTTAGGTGGAGTGGGAGAGCCATTTTTATATAGAAAAATATTTGAAGTCATAAAATTGATCTTGCAACAAGGCGTAGAAGTCGTGGTTTATAGTAATATGAATTGGATGACAGTTGATAAAGTAAATTTTCTGCACTCTTTGGTTAAAAGAAGTGGGGAAGAGCTATCGCTTATTTGTAATTTGCCTGGTGCCACGGTGCAGACATATCTGGCGAATGTTCCTAATCAATCGCCAGTTCAATTTAAAAATATTTTAGAAAATCTTGCTCTTTTTGGTGAGCTATTTGCACGTGATAAGAAGGGTGTTGTAATCAAGTGGATGGTCGTGGTGAATAAAAAAAATTACCAAGAGCTACCACTGTTTATTATTTTAGCTAAGGCGCTGAATATTTCTAGCGTATGGTATAAGCCGATGGAGATATATTCAGCAGTAGAAAAACAGTATGAGGTAAATTTACAGCAGCAAAAGGATTATATAGATCTTGTCGCAGCGACTATAAAGTTTAGTAATTTGTTAAAAGTTACAGTCCAGAGTGTTGAAGTTCTTGAAGCACTCATAACTAAGTACTCTGCTAGTGGTTCTGCAGTTGAAAGGATAATAACTAACTTTAAAAATACTCATAGAAGTTGGTATAAAACAGCGCTACTTAACTCGCTTGAATCGTGTAGTGAATTATTGTTACCGGAAAATAATATTTTAAAATGTAAGTCCGTAATTAATAGTGAACACTATAATGAAATTACAAAACATGATTGTGTCACCTCATCTAATGATGTTGAGTCTATTGATGGTGGAGTTAAAAAAAATTATTATGATCAGAATAATTGTTATATGGCAGACCAGTATTTAAGAGTTTTTACGGACCAAAAGAGTAAGTTTTGCTGTTCCTTCCTAGAGTTTATTGATGATGGTGATGACTTAGATTTAAATCGTATCTACAGTAATCAACAAATTCTAAAACACCGTTCAGTCGTTAGAAATCTGTCTGAAAATAGAGAGCATCATAGTGGTGGTATTTATAATGTTTGCTTGCAGTGTCCACACATTGATTTCAATGTAGTTTATGAAAATAGAATCAACCTAATCAAAGATGGTTTGAAAAAAGAGTAGCTACCTTTGCTTATTTTTAAATTCAAAAATATAATATTTGAATTGATAGTCAAATGTTAGTAGTTCTAACTGACCGTCTTGATTATAATCTATGGTGTGAACACTACTAAAAAAGCGGTTGTTAGATGGTAGTAAGTTGGAGATATCTTTAAAAATAAAGTTACCTTGATTTTTTAGAAGATAGAGAGGGTTTTTAATTCCTGGTTTTTTTAAGCTACCTCCTCGTAAGTTAAAGATGAGATCGGGCTTTTTATCTGCAGTGACATCTTGTACCAGCAACCATGGAATCCAAAAGTTTTTTTGCTGGGGAAAGCTAATTATATCTGTCTGTTTAGAAGTGAAAAATTGACCCTTAATATTTCTATAAATTTGAATTGCTGCTTGGGTGAAACCCGGATTATGTACTGTTGTAATAATATCTTCCCAGCCATCACCATCGAGATCTTTAACAATTGCTTCAACTGTTCCCCAGCTTTTGTCTTTAAAGCGTGGAGGCATATTAAAGATAGTATTAAATTTACCTTTATTATTGATTAAGATAATATCGGTGTGGTCTCCCTTGCTATCATGGCCACCTAGAAATAGATCTTGATCTCCATCATGGTCGAAATCAATGAAGACACTTGCGAGAAAATGACGTCTGTGCGTTGTTAAAATATCTTTAACTACGCTTTCATCTTTAATGAATTGGTGTTGACTATTTTGTAAATAAACCATGGCACCTTTTTTGTTATCTGAGTAGTATGAGCGACTAAAAAAGATATCATCTAGACTATCACCATTTATATCACCAATAGCATTAAAAAAAGTGAAACCTCTTTCCGTTTGCAAAGTCTCTGTAAAACTTTTTCCTTGGTTGTTAAGAAAAACTTTACTTACTCCTCCTATAAAAGGTTCAAGATCAAGGCCATGATCGCTAATTACAAAATCTTGGTCTCCGTCATTATCTATATCTCTCGTTTTAAAAGAGCGAACATGAATTGTTGTTTTATCTCCAAAAACAGCTTTTGTTTGTAGTTCAAATTGTCCAGCTCCAATATTTTTTAGAAAATGGATAGGCACCTTATGGTTTGTCTTGCTAAAAGGGTACTGCAGTCCAAATAGAACAAAGTCTTCTTGTTGGTCACCATCTAAATCTATTTTGAGTGACTCTGCAAGATTGAACGAGTTATTATTGTGCTTAGGGATATCAAGTTGCCCTTGAAAGACACGAAATGAATCGTTTTGTTCAATTAACTTAAGGGGAGTTTTATCAGCGCTGCATGCACAAATAGTGAATAAAAATAGTACTGCTACGATTCGTGGCATTCAAACTCCATGGTAATTATATAATATTATTCAATTGTTCCTTTGCTTTTGTCTATTAATTTATCTGAAACTTCTCTTCATAAAGAAGAATTTAAGATATAAACTGGTGCGACTGTTTTTAAAGTTTCAAAGGATAAGATATGGATGGATTAAAAGGGCACCTGTTTGGATTATGCTTACTAGGATTGTTTATGCTAGTAGGAAAATTGTTACGTGTGAAAGTGAAACTATTTCAAAACTTATTTCTACCATCATCTATTATTGCTGGTTTTTTAGCGGTTACTGTTGGCCCATTTGGCTTTGATCTTCTCCCATCTTGGATAACTCAAAACTGGTCGCAGCTACCAGGAGTACTGATTAATATTGTTTTTGCTTCACTATTTTTAGGAGTATCACTGCCTGGTGTAAAAAAAATATGGCATGTTGGAGGGCCACAGCTCTGCTTTGGCGTGGTTATGGGGGTAGGACAATATTTTGTTGCGATTCTAGTAACAGCACTGGTTTTAACCCCTTTTTTTGGAGTACCTGCAATTTTTGCAACAATTGTTGAGATTGGCTTTTCTGGAGGGCATGGTACAGCGGCAGGTATGGGCCCCATTTTTACCCAACTGGGATATCCCGCTGGTGCTGATTTAGCAATGATGAGTGCCACCGTAGGAATTATTGTGGCCGTGGTTATTGGTATAATCTTAATTAACATTGCTATTCGTAAGGGCTACTGTGCTTTTTTAAATGAGGAGCAGGGGATTCCATTGTATAAAAAAATTGGACTTATTCCACAAGAAAAGCGTTTTTCTATTGCTACTGCAACAGTTGCCAGTGAAGTTATTGAGCCTTTGACCTTTCACTTTGCAATAATTGCTCTCTCTATTTTACTGGGGTGGGGAGCACTTTCACTTATTCAACCACTACATCCAAATCTTGCAGGATTTCCACTTTTTCCTTTAGCAATGCTAGGGGGACTTGTTATTCAGGCGCTTGCCACAAAAATTAAAGTACATGGAAAAGAGATCTCATCTTACTATGACAAAGATACCTTTGATCGAATTATGGGCTTTGCTCTTGATATCTTAGTGGTATCTGCAATTGCTACTATTCGTCTAGATCTTTTTATGGAAAATTGGCAACCATTTGCCATTATAATGGTCAGTGGTATTAGCTGGTTAGTATTTTGCTTTATGTTTATAGGTCCGCGTATGCTACCAACAAACTGGTTTGAGCGAGGTATTACTGAATTTGGTATGCAGGCAGGAGTAACCGCGATTGGATTATTACTACTACGCTTAGTCGATCCGATGTATAAAACAGATACAGCAACAGCTTTTGGCCTAAAGCAGATGGTTTACGAGCCATTTCTAGGTGGTGGACTTATTACGGCAATGGCTCCTTTCATATTAGTAGGACTAGGAGTGTGGCCAACATTTTTTATTACAGGAGCAATTATGTTAATCGCAATTACACTCGCCTATGCTAGTGGATGGATTAATCTAAAACCCGGGTACCGTGCTAATCAGTCGTAATTAACGACCTCTAATATACTTTTTTGCCCCACTATGCATTGGAATGGTAATTCCACGCTGTAAGCTTCGACGGGTGATGTAGTTAGCACGTGTATTAATTTTACTTAACTCACTATTTTTACCAACCATAGTATTTAAGATATTTTTTACTGACTTTTCACTAGTATCCTTATGCGTAACCATCATCGCAGTAGCTCCGACGGTATATACATTTTCAAGCTGCCCTTTGTAGGTTTTTCGAGGAATTTTTATTTTGATTAGTGGAAAACGTTTGGTCATTTTTTCAATCATTTCATCATTAATTGATACAATTGATATTGGCATCTCTTCATTTAACTGGTCAAGACTTGCCATCGGATATGATCCAGTAAGAAAAATTGCATCAATTTTTTTAGCTCTTAGTGCTTTTAGTGATATATCAAATGATACTTCAATAACTTTTTTAAATTCTTTCTGCTTTATTTTATGTGCACGAATTAGGGATATGGCATCAGTATGGCCACCAGATCCTTTTTGACCAATACTAATTATTTTGCCCTTTAAATCGTAGATACTAGAAATATTTGCTTCTTTAAGCGTCACAATCATCATTGCTTCTGGATACATTGCACCTACTGCACGCAAGTCACTCATTGGCATATTATCATTAAATATTTCGACTCCGCGATATGCCATGTATGCAACATTACTTTGTACGATAGCAAAACTAACTTTTTTGTCTTGTGCTAAATTACAATTTTCAACACTTCCAGAAGTAAGGTAAGCTTTCATTTTTACTTTTGCTGTATTGAGTGTCGCGATGCCATTTCCAATAGAGTAGTAGTTGCCAGCTTGTGAGCCTGTTGCAATCGTTGTTACCCCTTTTTGAATATCAGCATACATATTGGCCTTAGCTAACACCTGCTTTAATTCATACTCCGCAGTTTGCATGGTAATACTATCGCGCTGGGCACTCATAGTTGTAAAAATCTGATTTAGTATTTTTAGTGATTTTTTATACTCAGGAAGATTTTGATCATATTTTTTGGAGGCATCAATTTCACTAACATATTTTTTTGATGTAGAAGTTGTTTTGTTATTTTTTGACTTGGGAGAGTTTGTTGAAATCCAGCTATCATTATCACCTTGTTTATAATTACTCGTTCCATATACAGTAAGTATGTCACCTTTTTTATTTCCTTCAGATGCAATACCCTCAATCCCTGACGGGGTAGAGCCTAGAATATTTGTAAGTGAACCCACACTTAAGCTATCCCAATCGGTAAATTTATAATCCTTATTTAAAACTAGCTTTGTCTTAAAATATAGTAGCAGTTGTGAAGCTGACTGTCCCATCGGTGTATAGCTGTAGCTTCCGCGCCGACTAAAGTCGCTTAGCGTAAATAGCTTATTTTGAAAATGAACATTTAGTTTTTTTGTTATCTCTTGCTCTAATTGACTACTGTTAAGTCCTTTGCTACAGCTAAGACTAGAAAGTAAAATAATAAGAGTTAATAATATTGTTTTCATCAGATTCTCCTAAACTCTAGTTTACAAATGGTAGGGCTAAATAAATTTGTAGCACCAGCGTATTAGCTATATCGATAAAAAATGCTCCCACCATCGGCACAATCAAAAAGGCTTGCGGGGAGGGGCCATAACGACTGACAAGTGCTTCCATATTTGCAACTGCTGTTGGAGTTGCTCCTAATCCGAAACCACAATGTCCACCAGCAATGATTGCGGCATTGTAATCTTTTCCCATTGCACGAAATGTAATGAAATAGGTATATAAAATCAAAACGGCTGTTTGTACTAAAAGTATTAGTATCATTGGTCCTGCAAGATTCATTAATTCCCAAATTCGCAGACTCATTAGGGCAAGAGCTAGAAAAATAGAAAGACTCATGGTTCCCCAGAGATCAACCGCATTCTTATTTACTTTATATATTTTTGAAAAGTCGCAGATGTTGGTTATAGCAATTCCAACCAGTAGAGGCATGATAAATGAGGGAAGTGGGATATTTATACTTTTAAAAAATTGGTACATATAGGTACCACTAACAATGCAGACTGCTAAAATAAGTAAGGTCTCCATCATAACTTTTGCTGTTACTCGCTCATCTTCTTCAGGATCAAAATTAATATCCTCTGCTGTATTGGCTACGTCGTTACTATCAGGACTAAGCTTATATTTAGTAATAAGTCTTCTGGTAACAGGTCCACCAATTAGACCACCTAAAATTAATCCAAAAGTAGCACAGGCCATTGCTAGCTCAAAAGATCCTTGAAGATTTTGGGAATTAGAGAACATCTCTGCGTACGTAGCACCAGTACCATGTCCACCTGAAAGTGTAACAGAGCCTGCTAACAGCCCACTTAAAGGATTTAAATCAGTCAGCATCGCAAGGCTTACTCCTATACCATTTTGAATAACTAAATACATGGTTGCGACACCTAAAAATAGTGCTACCTTAGGCCCACCTTTAAGAAGTAGTTTAAAACTTGCTCCTAAACCTACGGTGGTAAAAAAGGTTAACATCAATGGTCCTTTTAGAGACATGTCAAAGATGAAACTTATATTAAATACTGCAAAAATAAACCAATTTAATAGCGCAAAAACAATTCCACCAACCACCGGTTCTGGAATATTATTTTGCTTCAGAAATGATATTTTATTATTTAGAAAATATCCTAAAAAGAGAATAATTAATGCGACTGCCATCGTTTGCATCATTGATAGTTGAATTGTCATGAATCCTCGCTAAATTTATGAAATGAATTATAGGTAATGTATCGGATTTAAATTGAGTTATCTTAATTAAAACTTTTTTGTAAAATGCACATAAAACAGTCCATCACCAAAAACAGTAAGCTCGATTTTATCCCCATTAGCATTGTCATAAATAGGAATATCTGTAAGGACTAGATCGCCTGCAGAAGGATTCGTATCCATTAAAAACTCTTTTGGTAAGAATATTGAGGCTGCAAGAAGGTTAGTAATATATTTATTAATGTTTGTATTATCCCGCAAGGCACTATCAGCTAACTTGACAATAGACCCATGACACCATCTATTTGCCATATCTCCTTGTAAGTGTTTATCTGAACAACTGTTTACTCCAAACTCATCACCTGATCTCATTAATGCTTCTTGTTCGGTAATCCCTAGGATCCTTAACTCTTCTTTTTGTAGCGTAATAACCTCTTGATATTCTCCAGCATTAACCACCACAATATAATCACTCTCAACTTTAGAACTATCTATCTCAAATGATTTTTTTAAAATTGTTGATAGATCTGTAAAAGATGAATTTTTGGAAGTTTCTTGAAGAATCTGTTTTAAATAGGTATTTAGATCATCACATGAGTAAGATCTTGCACTTATGAATATTAAAAGAATAGCTACCATATATTTCATGTAAAGCTTATCGGCGATTCTATTTTATGCTTGAATAAAATCACTACTATTTAAATACCTCAACTTGTTTAAATTACTAAACTTTAAACACTCCAGTAAGTATTGTCGAAGATAAGATTTTTAATAATTTTTGCGTATTGAGGAAGTAATTTGGATAAGACTTTTTTATGCTATCCATACTATCAATATTTACAAACACAATGTTTTTACCACTATCTTTTTCAAAAGAGAGCTCCTTTCTTGTATACTCCTCAATAGCTAGTTTTACTTGCTTCTTGGTAAAGATGTCGATGTGAGTTGTATTATTAATATAGTCAAGCTCCAGTAAAGCATATTTACCAGTTCTTCCCTTTGCCCTTTTATTTACAACTATATCTATATTATTGGTAGCAGCATTTAAAATTTCAATAACATTAAGGTCTTTAATAATTTTTTTTAACTTAGAGGTAATTTGTTTCTTATTGAACTTATTATGTTCTTCGAGAACAGGAAAACCTTCATGTAGTGCAAAGAAAGAACTTAGGTATTTAAAAAACTCTTTCCATTGTGTATCTCCCTGGCCTGTTTTAAAAGAAATCATCTTGAGGGTGCCGTAAATTTCCACTGCAGTTGCCCAGATATGTTCAAGTTCTGTTCTTAATTGTATCTCAACCATTCGCGAGTTTGATGTTCTAAAAATAAGATGTATCCCTCTATAGCCATCCTCTTTGGGTCTGTGGTGATAATCGTCTAACTTTTTTAATTTGTTAACTGTCTCAGCATTTCTAAGATTATTGTAGGCAGAGTTTAGTGCCTGAGGATCTTTTAAAATGGCCCTTAGTCCCGCAATATCTTGAAGAGTGCTTAGTCTCATTGTTGAGAACCTTTTGAGTTTAATTTTAATTGATTCAATCCGTTTAACTCTTTTGGCTATTGCAACAGTAGTATCTTCTTCAATTTTATTTTTTAGCCGTGTGTAATAATAATCCATAGTAGGGGAAAATGAATTTCTCCATTCAAGCAGATCATCTAGCTCTTTAGTCGAGAGGTTTTTCTCTGCTTTTAGCTTTTCACCTAGAATGTCTATTTGTCTATTACTTAGCATAGTCAAATCTTAGCATATGTACTTATTTTATTAAAGAAAAAAAAGTGAATAGGGTTGTAAGTTATTGTTTTATTAAACCGGACGGTGATTTTGTAAAAACATTATCAGTTTTATCTTAAACAAAAAACTATAGAATTTAAGTACATGACTACTTAATGATACCTGCTTAGTCGCGAGTACCAACGAGTACCTGCGGAGTGAAATAACGTGAATTATAGTGAAACCCCCTATGTTACACATAGAGGTAAGTCAAAGGCTCCTGTGCACAAAAGGCCAGATCCTTTAATAGCAATGGACTACTCTGCTGATCTTTTTAACAAAATCTGTCTTAATGAAAATATCCAAAAACATCAATTAGTACTGCACTCTGATAATGGTGGACCAATGAAGGGCGTTACAATGCTCGCAACAATACAGCGTCTGGGAGTTGTGCCATCCTTTAGCAGACCAAGAGTAAGTGATGATAATCCATATTCAGAGTCTCTTTTTAAGACTTTAAAATATCGTCCAAATTTTGAAGAGGTGCTTAGTGAACTTAGTGATGCAAAAAAATGGGTCTTGAAATTTGCAGATTGGTATAATAATTCAAGTTTAACGGTCATAGTCGCTTAACACTCACATGTCTTATTTATATGTGGCAACAGATGTGGGCATGTTCGTGTTTTATTACAATCTGTTTTAATTAGCTAACTGACTAGTATTAAGTAGAATGTTAATTAATTTGAATATTTATAAAAACCGATAGTATGATTGTAAATACATGTAAAATACAATAGCTCTATATGTTTTTGAAATCATATGGCATAGACAAGGTTGGTTAAGGTGAATAACTCAAAGAATAGAATTAAGATAATTGTTTTAATTATCGTTGGGACACTCTTTTCATCTTGCAATGTCGATCAAGACGTTACGACATCTTTTCATGAACAAATCATTGGAAATATTGAAGGAATTAAAACAATTGATGGGAAATATTTTATCTCAGGATGGGCATGTCAAAATTCTGTAGAGGAATCTATTATAATAAGAGTTCGTTTGGATTCTCCCTGGAATGAAAATGTTGAGCAAAGAGGTTATCTTTTTAAGCAAGGAATTGCGAACCTTGAAAGTGAAGAATCAGTAGTTAAAATATGTAACACCGAAATAAGCAAACATAATTTTTTGATACCTATAACAACTGAGGAAATTGCTGATTTCAAAGGAAAGAAAATATTCATTCATGGTATTGCAGACACAGGAAATACTAGTAATTCCCTTCTTGATCAAAGTGGAGAACACATAATTCCAGATCAGAAAGTTATTGGTAATATTGATGGTATTGAGAAAGTTGCAGATAAGTTTTACATAAAAGGGTGGGCATGTGACAGAACTGTTTCTACTCCTATAAGTATAAGCCTGTGGGTTGGTGGATCATATCATGACAATGGAATAAGATTATTAAAAGCAGTTGCAAATAGAGAAGGAAGTGAGGAAATTTCTTTACTATGTGCAAATAATTCACCAAATAGGCGGTTTAGAATTCTCCTTTCACGAGAACAGGTTCAGAATTTCGAAAATATGAAGATATATATTCACGGGATAAGTACTAAGATTAATGGTATAAATTTTCTTTTGTCTAACTCTGGAAATATACCAATACCGAAGCATCGTCCTTTGTTTGGAATTATTCGCTGGGACATGTTGACAGGGAATAAGGTTATAGAAGCAAGAGAAGCAAACTTCTTCTCAAGTAATGACAGAGTTACAGCGAATCATTCTTCTGGAACTTATTTGTGGCGCGCACCGTTTTATTCACGCCCGGTACAATCTCCAGAGATAACTGTACCTGTTGAGAACGAACAAGCTCCAGATTATACAAAATCATATCCTATTGCATTTCACCAAGAGGATGTAGACCTTCTTCATGATATACAGGAAAGAGTTGATAAGGAGATAGACTATGCTGATCAAGCTGGTATCGACTACTATATTTTCGGATTTGATGGCTTTAATACACACACCGCTAAGGACTCTGACATTCATCCTCCAAACGAGCAGCATGAGAAATATGTAGAATATAGAAATGCAAATGCAATTAGTTACGGACTGAGAGCATATTTGAATAGTGTAAACAAAAGAAAAATAAATTTTTCTCTCTATGTTACAGGAGCGAAGTTGGGATGGGACAACCCATTTAATAAACCAGTCGCAAATGATGGTGATCAATATTATAAAGATTCTTGGACTAAGTGGGTACAAGAAATAGTCGTGTTAATGAGTGATAGCAGCTATCAAAAGGTTAAAAACAAACGACCAATAGTTTTCTTTTTTAGGCTTGATGAGATTGCACATAAGCTTGGTGACCCAAGAGGGCAAATATATGGATGGAATAATCTAAAAAATGCGATTGAAGAGCTAAATGTAGCTTGTACAGAAGCAAATTTAGAGCTTCCATATATTGTTTCAGACCTTCCAAATCCAGACTTAGCACGATATGATTCAACAGAGACAATATCGTCAGTCAGAAATAAAGTAGTTACTGCATGGTTAGCATCAAAAACAATTCATTCCGTAAATCCATATCATTTTAGAAATGGTGCAACTCCCGAAGGAACAAAGTTTTCGCTGTGGTGGGATCACCTAAAAGTTTGGATGGATGGCAACAAAAGCAGGGGCTTCTCGCAAATACCAATGCTAATGTCTGGAGCCGACTGGTCACCTAGATATAATATATTGCCTCATGTTTTCTCAAGGTCATACTATAATGAACCTGTAGGGGATGATCTCTCTACTTCTATTACAAATACGATCAATTATTGTAAAAACAGTACTAATCTTTGTGATGCTGACACAATGATTATGTATGCATGGAATGAGTTTACAGAAGGTGGTTTTGTAGCACCATTGAGAAAAGAGAATGGAGTAATCGATCGAACTCGATTAGACCAACTAGAAAAAGGACTTAAACAGTAGTAACGTATTATAGGCATTGTATATTTAATCTCAATCCAAAATTGAGAATCGAAAGATATTTATGGAACTACAGGAACAACTAGCCCCTTATTTTTAAAATCTAAAAGTATCATTTTTTACTTTTATTGCCGTGATGGTGATGCCAAAAAGCTTAATTCCACCTTGTCGATTTGGCAAAGGACCACTTTGGCAGTATGTTGCACATAAAAGGCCAGCTAAAGTTGTCAGATGTGATCTTAAACTTCGTGAACAACTTCTATCACAAATAACTCATACAGTTAAAACAAAAGAGGGAGATGTTAAAGTAGAGCATCTTTTTAATATTTTAGACTAGAACTTCAATCCGAATTATTCATGAACTCTCGTTAACTCAAGTGAAGTAATGTGAAATAGATAAAATTTGTGAAGGTCTGTTTAGATGGATGATAATAGTTTATCTAAAAATATAGATACCTAATATTGGCAATATTGGTGAGATGAGCTAAATTACTGGTAAGTATACCGAATTAAGGAGTTAGCAATGAGTATTGAACAGCGAATAACCGATATGGTCTCTCTTTTTAGCAAAACAGATGATTGGGAGGAGAAATATAAAATACTTATAAAGCTGGGTAAAGGATTACCTACTTTTCCAGAAGAGTATCGTACAGAGCAAAATTTAATTCGTGGTTGTCAGTCTCAAGTTTGGCTACAAGCGAACTTTGCAGATGGGCGGGTTGAGTTTATTTCTGATAGTGATGCTTCAATTACCAAAGGAATTGTAGCATTGTTGGTAACTATATACTCCGGTGCCACTCCTGATGAACTGCTTACGACAAAGCCAACTTTTTTAGAAGAGATTGGCATTCGTGACCACCTCTCTATGAATAGAGCAAACGGCTTAGCCTCAATGATTAAGCAGATCTCTATTTATGGTATGGCATTTAAGGCTAAAGAGAATATGAGTTAAGTGGTTTTAAAATAAGTAAAAAAAAGGGCCTTAAAATTAAGGCCCTTTTTTTTTCTTATTTTTTCATCTGCTTATCATCAGGATGGAGTAAAAATAGATCAATTCCTTTAGCAGCTAAGTGACCATCTGCGATGGCACTAATTGCATCTGCTTGAGGGTTGGCGA
>DAOWEO010000131.1 GCA_030638415.1 Bdellovibrionales bacterium
ATTTTAATACTACAATAATAGCAAAATTTTGTTTATTTTACTATTAATCTAGTAATTTAAACATCTTTGGTAGGTCTAGAGTACCCTCATAATAAGCTTTACCAATTATAACTCCATCAACTTCTTTTGTAGCTATTAAAGCTTCAATATCAGAAGCATCTTTTACACCACCACTAGCTATTGTACTCACACCACTTGCTCTTGCAATATCTAAAGTGAACTCAACATTAACGCCACTTAGTGTTCCATCTTTACCAACATCTGTACAGATAATAGCCTCAACACCTGCATTTGCAAATTCACGAGCTAGGTCTGTCGCTTTCATAGAACTAACTTCTCCCCAACCCTCAACAGCTACATAACCATCAATTGCGTCTATGCCAACTGCTATAGGGTATTTTGATGCCATATCTCTTACAAATTGTGGATCTTTAACAGCAATTGAGCCTAAAATAATTCTATCTATCCCAATGTCAAGCATTTTTTGGATAGTTTTTTCATCACGAATTCCACCACCAAGTTCTAGCTTTACACTACAGTTTTCTCTGATTTTGATAATAGAGTCCAAATTTTTTGGCTCACCTGCAAAGGCACCATTTAAGTCGACTAAATGAACCCACTCGGCACCCATCTCTTCAAACTTCTTCACAAGCTCATATGGCTCATTAGAGTAAATCTTTGCGCTATCCATAAGACCTTTTGTAAGTCTAACTGCTTGTCCATCTTTTAAATCTATCGCTGGGTATAAAGTCATTGTAAGTATAATCCTATAAATTGATAAAGTTTTCTAAAATATGTAAACCATTTTCGTGGCTTTTTTCTGGGTGTGGTTGAATTCCGAACACATTACCATGCGCTACTGCTGACGTAAAATCATAACCATAGTTTGTTGTTCCAATTATGTCATTTTTATTCACGCAGTTTACATGATACGTATGTACAAAATATAAATAATGCTCGTCATCTAAGTTTTCAAAGAGTGGATGCTCTGCTGTAAACATTCTGTTCCAACCCATATGTGGAACTTTTAAAGCTTCACTGAATTTTGAAGAATCAAACGCAGTAACACTCCCCTTTATAAGCCCTAGACCCTCATGGCTTCCAAACTCTTCACTGCTCTCAAAAAGGAGTTGCATACCAAGGCAGATACCAAGCATATATTTTCCGCTAGCAGCATACTCACGTAGTGCTTCAATCATGTTTCTCTCACGTAGGTGCTCCATTGCATCACCAAAGGCACCAACACCAGGAAGAATAAGCTTGTCATAATCCTTGAACTTACCTGGATCACTCTCAACAATTGTTTCTTCCCCGAGTTTAGTAAAAGCATTTTGAACACTTGCTAAGTTACCCATATTGTAATCAACTATCGCTATCACTGATAATCTCCAGCATTTTTAATTTTTGTAAATTTTATATATACTGCCAAAGTAAGAACAAGAAGAGCAACCCCACCGATAATATACATAGCATATAAAAGTTGTGCAGGATCGGTTATTGCAAACTTAAACACAAGCATTAAAGCCTCAATTGAAAGTGCAATAATAATAGAGCCTAAAAACTTTACCATTGTTTTGTTTGGTCCAGATATATTGTTCTCTTTATGCCTTCCAAGAACCTCTTCTTCTATAACCGTCTTAGCCAAATCAAAAACTGCCAAGGAGAGTGTGAGTAGAATTGTCGCTTTAAACATTGCATCAACAGAGAAACTGTTTATTGTTATCTCTGCAACATAAAAACTCTGTACACCGTGAATAAATAGAAGTAAAGCAACAGCTGCAAGTGCAAACGCAAACATTCCATAAGCGAATTTAAAACCTTGAGAGAAGAATCTATCTAAAGTATTGAGATGTGCAATCTTCATTACTTCGTTAATCGGCATATCAATACAAGCTACATACTTAATACTCCCATTTTCATCAAATATAGGTTGGGAAGCAGTAATAGTCATATCATGTGTAATTAATGATGGATATGGATCTGTAATACTACATCTCTCTTCTCTTATAGCACGATAATAATAAGCACGATCAGCACGAATTTTTCCAATATCATCATCTTTTTTACTGCCAACTGCATAAGTTGGTGTTACCTGTATACCTTTGTTGTCGAGTAGGTAAACTCCTTCACAATTTGGTAAGTCCGCTTTGATTTTCAACAAAAGAGGAGTAATCATCTCTTCGCTTAAAGAGGGAAGTCCATTGGGTATGTTTTTAGAAAAAAGATAGCAGAAATAAGCTCTCGCCTTTGTACGACCTTGTGAAAAATTTTGAATATCTGATTGAAGCATTATAATTATTTTCCTACACTATTTGATAGGCTTATTATATCTAAGAGATAATTATAAATAGTTTATGTTTTATTTCTGAGTATTAAACCCATCCTCTTTAAAGTTGTTAGTAGTGTGGGGACTCTCAGTATTGTGTGATATGCTTGGTCCGAAAACTTTTTTTATAATTGACTTAAGACCTTTTTCATTCTCTTCGTACTCTCTTTCTGACTCTTGAAGTGCAACTTCCCACGCTGAAGAAAACCCAGGAGCTTTTAGCATCATTTTTCTAAGTGCTCCATCATAAATGTTTAAAAGTCTAATCTCAGCACGCCCAGGTTTTTGTCCTAAAGTTTGAACAGTAACTCTTAGGTTTTCATTAGCTTCTTTTAAGTTACTCAACTCATCTTCTAAATTTTTACTACCCTCATTTGTTAACTTCATCTGTCTATTTAAATGTTCTTTATACTCTTTTAATTCTTTTTTATAAGTTCTAACTTCAAATCTTGATTTTATGTAACTAAGAAACCACCCTACGACAACAGCAGCTATAATATAAATAATACCTAGATAACTTAATTCCATTTTATATCCTTTGTAATTTAATTCATTATATCACAAGAAAATAAAACTTAATGTTTTAGCCAAACTAAATCTAACGACTCATTACCAGCGATTGGAAAAACATACAATTGCAAGGCACAACGTTGCAGGAGCTACTAGTAGCTTCAAGGCTTTGTAACGAAGTCAAGTGTATGTTTTTCCAATCGTCCTTCGGATAAGCTATAAGTAGGCAATCTGCAAAGTATCTACCTTTCACTTTTACTTGTAAAGGCATCAAGATAGCTACATCACATCTCACCTACTTATAGTTTACTGGCAACGAATCGTTAGGTTTAGTTTGGCTATAATTCCAACATGAAAAATGAGATGAAAAAAATAGCTATTGTCAGACTATCTGCTCTAGGGGATATTGTAAACAGTGCTGTTGTACTCCAGTTTATAAAACAAAAATTTCCAAATGCGCAAATAGATTGGATAACGGAAGAGGTTTTCTCTCCCATTTTAAAAGAGCATCCTCTCATTTCAGAACTACATACTATTAATCTCAAAGAGGTAAAAAAAAGTAAAAGTTTATCTCTTTTAAAGAGTACTATTTCTAAACTTCGCTCACTTAATAAATACGACATTGTTATTGATATGCAGGGCCTAATCAAGTCTGCAATAGTTACAAGACTTATAGGAAAAAATAGACATGGTTTTGATAAAAACTCGACACGTGAGAGCTTGGCATCACTTTTTTATACAACAACATCAAGTATTGCTTATGAAAAAAATGTCATTAGAAGAAACTGTGCAGTTGTAGCTGATGCACTCAACTTTGAGATAAATGATAAAATGATTTTAGACAAAGAACCTATCTTTCCAATAACAAAGAATTTTGAACTTTTAAAAGATACAAAAAATATAGCCTTTGTTATCGGTGCATCATGGGACTCTAAAATTTACCCTAAAGAGTTAGTAGCAAAAGTATGTGATGAGCTCCAAGAGCAGTGTTATATTATTTGGGGAAATGAAGATGAAAAGCAAAACGCAGAGTGGATTTGTGAAAATTCCAATTATGCAAATCTAGCTCCAAAGCTCTCTTTAGATGAATTGGTTTCATTTATATCGAATATGAATTTACTGATTGGAAATGATACGGGCCCAACACATATGGCATGGGCTCAAAACATTCCATCTATCACTCTACTTGGTCCGACTACGACAAGAATGATTTATGAAACACCAAAAAACATTGGTATAAAATCACCTTCAAATGTCGATATACTTAAAATCAATAAAAATGATTTTTCAATTAAAGATATTTCTTATAAAGATATCGTAAAACAATCACAGGAACTACTAAACAATGGCCTTTAAACTATTTTTACTACTAGAAAAATTTCTTATGATTTTACCAAAGGGTTGGAGAAAAACTTTTTTCTCTAGCTTAGCATCGATAGGGTATTACAGTTCTGCTAAAACTCGTCGTATAGTGAAACAAAATCTTGACTTTGCATTTGACGGAAAAATGAGTAAAAATGAGATAGACTCTATCACTAAATATAGTTTTAAAAACCTTATGTTTAACTTCTTACATCTAATGGAAATGCGTAAGATGAGCAAAGAAGAGCTGAGCAAAAAAGTTACAGTTCAAAATGCAGAGGC
>DAOWEO010000062.1 GCA_030638415.1 Bdellovibrionales bacterium
CTAAACTTCAAGAGCACCCTTGGTATAATCTTTGGGCATTTGCTGTCCTTACAGGAATGAGAAGCGGAGAACTCTATGCTTTAGAATGGAGTGACGTTGATGATGACAATGGAATTATCAGAGTTTCAAAATCATTCAGTAAAAAGATTGGAGCTTTTAAATCAACAAAAAATGGTTGTTGGAGAAATATCAGTATCTCTCCACAGCTTAAAGAGATTATTGTTTCTTTAAAAAATTCATGTATTGAGAATGCTAATAAGAAGTTTGTCTTACCAAGACTTCCAGAATGGAAAAATGGTGGGGCAGGTAAAGTTATTCGTATGTTTCTTGAAAGAATTGGAATTGAAAAATATATTACTTTTCATACATTAAGAGCTTGCTTTGCAACTCATTTACTTGCAACTGGTGCTGAACCAATGAAAGTTATGAGAATGGGAGGTTGGAGTGATCTTAAAACATTTCAAATTTATCTAAGAATGGCAGGAGTTGATGTTAAGGGTGTTAGTGGGTTCTGTCGCAAAAATCCCCCAGATTCTAAAAACCTGCTATATTAGTATCTCAATTTTAATTCTAGGACGGAATTATGAACTTTAAAGGCTGCCATTTTCAATCAGATATCATTTTGACTTGCGTACGTTGGTATTTAGCATATCCATTATCGTATCGAAATATTGAAGAAATGATGCTTGAAAGAGGCATTGATATTGACCATTCAACGATTAATCGCTGGGTTTTAAAGTTTACTCCTGAAATAGAAAAAAAGTTTAGAAAAAATAAAGGCCCTGTCGGAACAAGCTGGCGGATGGATGAAACTTATATAAAGATAAAAGGTAAGTGGAAATATCTCTACCGTGCCGTTGATAAAGAGGTACGAACGATTGATTTTCTCCTGACCATTAAGAGAAATCGAAAAGCAGCTAAGCGTTTTTTTGCAAAGGCCATCGGCAGCAGTGGTCAACCTGAGAAGATAAATATTGATAAATCTGGTGCAAACAAAGCTGGTATTGAAGATATCAATTCACAAAGTGACATCTTAAAACCAGATATAGAGATTCGGCAATGTAAATACCTAAACAACGTGGTGGAGCAGGATCACCGCAATATAAAACGCATAGTTCGTCCCATGATGGGGTTTAAAAGTTTTCAATCTGCAAAGATTGTTATCGCTGGCATTGAGATGGTGGCCATGCTTAAAAAAGGGCAGTCAAATTATATGCCTCTATTCGTCCAAAATCCTGTACAAGCATTCTATGCATTGGTCAGTTAGGAATTATCTAAACTCGGACTCTTTTGCTTCGTTAATAATTTTGCGACACAACCGCATTTGCCATGTTAACAGGAATGAGAAGTGGTGAGCTTCAAGCATTGGAATGGGGAGATATTGATGAACGTAATGGAATAATACGAGTATCAAAATCCTATAACAAGAAACTCAAAGCTGTTAAAAGTCCTAAGAATGGAAGTTGGAGAAACGTTGACGTTAACTCTCAGCTTAAAGGATTGATTGCTGATCTCAAGAGGACAAGAGGAAATGAAAAAACTGTTTTACCCATTCATCCTGAATGGTTAGGTGGTACTGCTGGAAAAGTTTTTAGAATATTTTTGTATTCTATTGGAATAGAAAAGCATGTTGTTTTTCATACCCTTAGGGCCTGCTTCGCAACCCATCTTTTATCTACAGGTGTTGAACCTTTAAAAGTTATGAGAATGGGAGGTTGGAGTGATCTAAAAACATTTCAAATTTATTTGAGGCTTTCTGGTATTGATGTAAAAGGTGTAAGTGAGTCTTTACGAGTGTTACCTGAACACGAGGATACAAGTAATGTTATTTCATTATTTTAGTAACTTGGGGAGAACTACTCCCCTGATGGTATTGGATAAGTTGTCAAAATTACATAGCCATCTTGACTCTGTGTACGCAATCGTGTACCATGGCTTTAAGATAGGAGGCACTATGTCTGAGACAACTACAACTCGAAATTTTAGACAAAACTTAAAGCAGTTCTTTGATATTGCACAGTCAGAACCGATTGCAATTAATCGAGGTAATGAAAGGTTTGTTTTGTTACATGAATCAGAATTCAATAAAATGAAAGATGAAATTATGTATCTACAAAAAAGCTTAATTGCATCTTTAGAAGATTTGAACTCAGGTGGGCCTAAAGAGATGGGTGATATTGAAAAATTTCATTCAGACTTATTGGACGAAATCGAAGAAGAAGATCAAGAAGTTGTGATACAAGAAAAGAAAAAGGCCGTTGGATAATGGTAAATATAGTTTATGCTTCAAGCTACAGACGCGAACTAAAAGCTATAGTAAGAGATATAAAATCTTACCATAAAAAACAAAGCCTCGATTTTTCAAGCTGGAATAAAAATTTCTTACTTGGAATAAAAGAAAAACTTAGTGTTCTACAAAAGTATCCCTTGAGTGGTACTGAGTTTATCAATCCAGCAAGAAAGATTCTTGTATCTCAAGGTGTTTTTCAGTGTGCAATTCTTTATGAAGTTTTACCCGTGAATCATGATGGATCTCCCAAAAATATTGAGAGTATCTATATTAAGTCGATTATTCGCACAATTAGTGGTGAGTATAACGACCACGTTTCAGAATTAAATCATTGTGAATTCAATGATGATTAAAAGTCTCTTTACATCTCTGTAGTTCGCTACCAAATGCTATATTATTAGCTAAATGGATGAAATGATTAGGTTGCAATTTCGTCCACCATTTCTTACATAAAATCTGATAAGTGTACCAAGTCCGGTTACTGGAGAACCGTTCCTACCTCTAATGAACTTCGTTCGATCATTGTTACGTTAATGGATAAAAGAAGAAACGAAAAATCTGTTTTGCAGCATATTGCTGGTTGGAAAGGTGGCAGTGCAGGTGCAAGTTTAAGATGTTTCTTAAATGAAATAGGTATCGAAAAAGATATTGTTTTTCATACATTACGTGCTTGTTTTGCTACACATTTACTTGCCTCAGGTGCTGAGGCGGCAAAAGTGATGTAAATTGGTGGTTGGAAGGATTTCAAGACTTTTCAAATCTATATCAGATTAGCTGGTGTAAGTGTTAAGGGTGTTACTGACTCTCTTAATCTTCTCCCTGACCTTGATTTAGGCAATGTGATAAGTTTTCATAATCGTTGAATATAATAAGCCCTGAACTTATTTCAGGGCATTATAATTAACTTGAATAGTGTTAGTAAATTTGCTAACATGTGGAGGTAGTAATGAGTAGGAAGATTCTTTTTTCCAAAGCATTTAAAAAAGAATTTGCGAATTTTCCCTCTGATATTAGAGACGATATATTGCTCTTGATAACAGAATATCTTGATGGAGTACGTTTACCAAATACCAGTTTTAAAACTTTTGCCCTTTCAAAAGGGATAAAAATACAAGAGTTTAAAGTGAAAGATCATACTGGTAATTGGCGAGCGATTTCATGCTTTGAAAATAAGGAATACTTAACATTTGTTTATGCATTCCATAAAAAATCTCAAAGCCTACTTGAAAAAGATAAAAAGGTTATCACTAAGAGAGTTAAGGAGATTTTAAAATGACAAAGATAAATAAGAACCACCCTGATCTAACAGAAACTACTATTGAAGGGTTCTGTGAAGAATTTGGGGTTGATTATCAAGTTATAAAAATAAAATCTACCCTCATCAAGAAGATAAAAGGTTACTGTGAGAAAAATAAAATTTCTCAAAGAAAACTTGCATCAATGGTTGAAGGCTTAACTCATGATAGAGTAAGTAAAATCTTTAATGGACGAATAGGTCACATGAGTGTTGATAAACTTTTGCAAATCACTCATGCTTTGGACATTATGGTTAATATTAGTTTTTCAAAAGCCAAAAAAGCGGCCTAACTAAAAGTTCTTCAGTTTAATATTTCTCGACGTTTCTGTAGTCGGCTAATCCATGCTAGAGGGTGTAACAACCCTCTATAATTACTTGGTGGTATACGAATCCACCATTTTTCTAATAGTAGGCTGAACGTTGTTTCAGCTTTTTTTTGGCCTTTAGCGAACTACTTTTATTTCAAATAAAAAAAAGAGACCTCTTTTTCAAATTCAATGATTGAAAGCTTCTTTAATATTTTTTAAAATAGATTTTTGGTAAAGTACAAGATTTCAAAACTTTATAGAGCTGTAATTGAGCAATTTAAGAAGGTAGTTTCAAGTAGGAAGATTAACGTTTTGTTATCAATACTCTTACTCAAAACTCATACAGTCTAAGTCGCAAAAAGGAATCAAAGGTTTTATTAATTAAGTGTGGTCTATTTCTCACAGAATTTTTCAAAAAGACACTGCTATTACTGCACTCAAGACTTTTCTTCGGTTGTAGAAAATTGTTAATTCAGATAATGTAGTAAGTTGTACTTTTTCTGAGGTTAATATCAAGCTATTACTGCTCATTTTTTTTATATTAACTTTTACTTGTAGTAGCTTTGCAGCTGACTTTCAAGAAGCAGACTGTCGTCGATCAACAACAGCGGTTGCCACTGAACAAGTAAAGAATTTGTGTCAGATACTTCTTGCAACTCCACTTTGTCAGTCTTTACCAGCAGAAGATTTACGCAGCTGAATCATTCCACGAAGCCTCAGCCTATAGAGCATCAGTAAAACTCTACTTGGCAACTGAGTATGAAAAAGCTTATAGCAAGGAACAAGACCATTTAGAGCGCTTAAAGCAGCACGCTCGATATCATTATCCATTGCGAGTCTTTTATATAATGATCTTGATCAATTTGTTAAAAATGAAGTCCAAGAGTGCGAATGTCTTAATTTTAAAGCACGTAGCGAAACCATCTGCAAAGTTGCCGGGGATATTATAATTCCTCCTGCTGCGGCAATGTTACTCATAAAACGTGGGCCCAAAGCAGTATCTAAGGGAAGTAAGAAACTTTGGCAAATTATAACAAAGAGAATTAATTATTCGGCTGCCTTGCGCTACCGTAAAAATTTAGGGCAAGTAAGTCTAAAGCGGGCACTTACAAATATAGAGATTATCGCTTTGGAAAAAGCACACCTTATTGGAAAAGGGAAAATAGGAAAGGATGGAACAGCTGCATCAGTAGGTAATTACACATTATCCCAACTACGCAAAAAAAAAATTGATACTCAAGGAAACGGGATTTTCTAAGAATGAAACTCGTAAATTAATGAAAGACCGAGTTGTTGGAACAACAGAATCCTCTCTAGCTCAAAATGAAAAGATAATTAAAAAATTGTATAAAAAGTGCTCTATAGCTGACTCTGGTTGTACCAATGGCCAATGCCATATCAATAGTTTTGATCTCGCAGAGAAGTTTGGCAAGCAAGGGGTAAAAGAAAAAAAGATAAAAATACTCTATATCTATAATAAAAAAGTAGGCAATGAAGCAGTTATAAAGCCTACAAGTTTTTTGAAAAGTGGAGATGCTGAATATGACAATATGATTAAAGAGCATGGTTGGCGATTGCATGTTGTTGCGAGAGTTGATGATAAGATATACGACCTAAATAATAAGATCACCGGCACCGGAAAAAAAGTAAGAAATTATTTTGATGATATGTTTAATAGCAAACGTAGTGCTAACAAAGATCTACAAGTTCGTGAGATTCCCTATAAAGATTATAAAAAGGATTTCGACTACTGGGAAGATGGTAGCGACCGATTAAAATCATCTGAATACTGTCTATACGACAGTGACTATAAAGCACTAAGTGTAGATGAATTTGTTGATCATATTTAATTTCTTTCTGTAAAATTTAGGCAGCTTTTTTATCTTCAGTCTTTTCTTCTGTTAAGTCAGGAACAATAGATAAAGGTGCTTGAATTAAGCTGTTTTTTGGTTTTAAAATATAATTTGAAATATTGAGAATAATAGCCGAAAAAATCATGCTAATCGTAACCACTGTTAGCAAAATATTATAAATATTTGCTGCTAAAACTTCTCCCTTGAGTGCCGTTGTAAAGATCACAAAAGCAAATTCTCCACCGCCACCCATCATAATACTTAACTTGATTAACTTGTCATAATCAAGTGATCCTAATTTTCCAATAATCGCCAGAACAGTCCCTTTGATGAGAAGTAGTCCAGTAGTAAGTAAAAAAATCGTTAAAGGTGTTGTAGCAATTATTGATAAATTTAGCTCCATACCGATTCCCATAAAAAAAAGTCCCATTAGAAGACTCTTAAAAGGGGTCAGTGATTTTTCGATTTCTTGCTTTAAAGAACTTTTAGCAAGAAACATTCCTGAAATAAGAGCTCCTAAACTCATTGTTAAACCAATCTTATGCATTAGAAATGAAGTCCCTAATACAACTAATAAGCAAGAGGAGATAAAAATTTCGTGTCCTTGTGTTTTTGAAAGGTAAGTCAGTATAGGTCTTATAAGGTAGATTCCACTAAGGGTAAGAGTCAATAGTGATCCAATAAAAAATAAAACTTGAGTAAGAGAAAGGGAAACGCTTAAGCTATCAGTGGATAGAAAAGGGATTGCAAGTATGATTGGAATAACCATCAAATCTTGAAATAATAAAATACCAAGAGAAACCTGCCCATGGCTTTGAGTGATAGTCTTTGTTTCTTCTAAAAGTGAGATAATTAAGGCCGTCGATGAGAGAGATAGCGTTAAAGAAATAAGTAAAGTTGTGTGAAAAGGTAAGTTGAAAAAATAAAGAGGAATGTGGAGAAGGGCAGCAGATGCAAAAACCTGTATTGGCCCGTAGAAAAAAACTTTACGCTTTAGCAGTGATAGTCTTGCTGGTGTGATTTCCAGTCCAATTAAAAATAAAAGAAGAATAACACCAAATTCTGCAAAATTTAAAATTGCCTGCAGCTCATTGATTAAACCGAGTCCCCACGGTCCAATAGTAATTCCAGCAATAAGAAAACCTAAAATCGGACCAAGCTTTACTAAACGGAAAAGCGGAACAATTGTAACTGCAGCTACTAAAAAGTATAAAGTTTCTTCTAAAATGATGTGATTATTTTCCACTTGTTTCACTTACTCCCTTATGGCGCTTATCGACATTTAGGGAAAAAAGTAAAACGATTTGAAGAAGAATTTGTCATTTTTTTGTTTCAAGGTTTAAAACCTTTAGGAGTCCATGAAATGAGATTTTTTCAGACTCTGTAAGATAGTTTATTAGTTTCTCGTCTTTTGATAGTACTTTGTAAATAAATTCTTTTGTGAATTCGACGACATGTCGAACTTCTTCAGGGTCAAGACTACTTCCAAGCATTCTAAACTCTAATGTTTTAAAAATAGGTGCATACCGGATTAGTTTTTTTGCCTTTATAGCAGATATGTTTCCTAAAATCTGTTTACCTTGAAGTCTTCCAATAATATTAAGTGCAATGTTATCAATTTTTCCAAGAGGTTCTCTTTCTGAAGATACTTTATAAAAAGAACGGATCTCACTATCAAGATCAGCAATAACTTTATAGATGATATTAATGGCATCTATCGAAATATGAGGGACTCCGTAATGAACATGAATTCCTCCTCGTCGAGGGTACTGTTTTACACCAGAATCTTTCAAGATTTTAAGGAGAGAGTAGTAGAGCTCAAGATCTTGGATTTCTAAAATAGAGCTTGTGAACTCAATATTTTTAAATCCAGAAGGGACATCAAAAAGTTCACGGTGAATTTCCCAATGATTAATTTCACCATCAATAAGGAAATTTAGGCTAGTGCGTATTTCATCTTGTTTAATTCTTATATCACTCAGATCTATCTTGAAATGTTTTGCAATCGCAGGTTTTATTGCCTCCATAATATCTATATCTGATAAATCGATGGGCATAATGCCCTCAAATTCGATACCAAAAGTTTCATCCCTATGTGTTAGAGGGGAATAATTTTTTATTCTTTGAGATACTAATTCAGATAATTCAGATCTTTTATTCCCGGTAACATTTTGAAAAAGATGAGTTGTGCTTGAATTACATGATCCATCACTTTGAGAAAAATCAACTGATGCTGGTGTTCGAAGAGGGCCATGTGAACAGCTAAGTAGAAATGTTAATAGAACAAAAGTACGGATAAGCACTATGGACTCCTTCATGATAATTTTTCGGATTTAGTGCTATTTTCTTTACTTTTTTGTCGTAAAGCGGCAATTATAGCATGGGCTACAAGCTTTTACGTAATGTAGAGCCAATTGGTGGAAATGTTTGGTGAAAGAAATACTTATTTAATTGTACAGTTTTGAAAAGGTACTTCTGGTAATGGGATTAATCCACTGTTAGCTATTTCTTGATAGAACCCTTCCAGCTTGTCCGTAAAAAGAATTCCTGCAGAAATAATCTTACTGCCTTCTTCTTTTGAAGTTTCAACTCTAAAACTGTAATCTGAATTTTCTCTTAGTTCGGCGTTAAAGGCTTCTATTTGTCTCCCTTCGAAAGAAAGTGTTAATTTATAGATAGGAACAGCCGCTTCAGTGGGAGTAAGAGTTAACTCCATTGAAAGTCCTCTGTCATTTGTACATTTTATAGATTCTGGTAATGAGGCGAAAGATGTTAAGGATACAAAAGTTGCAAGAATTAAAATTATTTTTTTCACACATTACCTCATTGTTTATAATAGTGATCTAGGTGTTAGGCAGCCTTTTATCATGCTTCACTCAGATCCCTAAGTATTAAGCAAAGCGCAAACTAATTACATACTTTGGTTGTTGAGACCTTTTAAGTGTTACCGCATAGTTGCTTTAAATTACTTAATTAATCTTTGTTTTAACAGCAAGTTCAAACATGAATATTTTACTTATAAACAAACCTTGGAAAGCTGGTGGAGTGATCCAAAGTTTCGCTTAATATTTTTTTAATTTCTCTAAATCTTACTAACCTCATGAGCTTATCGGTTTTCTTTGAGGTAATGTTAAGAGCGGTTCGTGGTAATTTTATTACCCGTTTTTAGTTTCCACACATCTCTTTTCTAATTTCATTCATTAGAGTTATCTGGCCACTAACTGTTCTTGCATAAATTCCATTTCGAGTTACAGGAAATGTAGGTGGGTGTATTGGAAAAGCATAACTTGGTGGTATGAAATTAAATCGAGAGTTACACACAGGACTACCTGATGTATTCATTATTTGATTGATCTCCTGATTTAAGGTTGCAAAATATTCGTGTGTACTTGAATTTGTAAGTTCATCAAGTTCATATTCAGTTTTAAAATCTTTTACAGAGACTTCAGGAGGCATTAAAAAATAGATATCTTCACTCGTATTTTGAAGAAGCCATGCAGCTCCCCTAGAAAATGAATGAACGGCTCCTCCAACTACTAATTGATTTATTCCACCTTCAAAAACTATTCCTGCAAAATTATTGGCACCACCACTATTAAGCATAGAAGAAATTGACGTTTCATATCCTCCAGCCCCTAGATGATCCCAATGACGAATATCAATTGATATTTTTGGAGGTGTCATTACAAAATTATTTAATTGATTTGTTAAAAACTCAAATGAAGTGAATAGGTTTTTATGGTACCATCTTGGATCAAGCTTTTCTGCAAGTTCATCTTGCTCTGGAAAATAAAAATAGTCGTTAGCACCTTGTAAACTAGGCTCTTGATAAGTCATGATTGAATCAGCAAAGATGTAATTATCGTGAAAGACTCTGTATGATCCTGGAAGGTCTCTGTATTCAATATCTCTTCCTTCTCCAACAAACTCTGTTTTTTTGAGAATTATTTCTGCTATGACTTTTTTTCCCATTTCTTGCTCTTCACTAATATTTAGGTTTCGAAAAACACGACTTAGCTGTTGCTGGTATACTGCAGCCTGGTCTCCCACACTAGCTGAATAAATGTTAAATTGAGTCTGACAGAAATTTTGTAGCAAGTTGACATCTAAAATTTGATTATTGTAGTTAAAAATGGGATTACCAAATTCGTTAAAATCGATCTTACTTGCATTTGCCTCTATGTTAAAATGCTGGAAATTTAGATTACAAAACAGTGGTCGGTTAGGAAAGTATGAGAGCACTTGAGGGCCATGAAGAAGGTTGAAATAGTAACCATTGACCATACCTTTCAAGGTGCCTATCTGACTTCTCTCCTCTGCGGAAAGGTCTTTACTTAAAGGTTCAATCTGAGTTGCAATATGCCAAAGAATCTTAAAAGGCTCTGGATTATGTTCTTTACTATCTGGTGTACAACCTTGAATTAGAAAGTATGTGAAAAAAAATAAAAGACTGATTGCTGTTTTAACTTTACGTTTCATTTTGACCTTTATGTTTAAGAGATGAAGATAATATCTCGTTACAATGCGGCGCGCAATTGCTTTGAATAAATTTCATACTTTTATATGAAAAACAAGAATTGGCATGTAATTACAGTAAGTTAACGATGTCTAAATGAGTTGATATTTTATTTATTAAGGATTAATACACTCTTTAGTCAGTATCAGGTTTTTAGGAGGAGTAACGATTGCAGCACACCCTGCAATTTTCTTAATTGTCCCATCAAAAGTTTGTATTTCCATTTGATCAAATTGTTTTTTTTTATTTAAGTAATAACTAAAGATGACAAGATATCGTTCAGGAAAATCTATTTTTTTTATTTTCTCTATTTTAACTAGTTTAAAATCTTTAATCCAGCCTTTGATTTCTCTTGGTTTTGAAAGGCCCTCATCTCTTTGTTCTGGCCTCACTACTACTGCTTTACTTTTAACTTTTTTGAGACAAGAGTTGTGCGCGTAGCTTCTTCGTCCATGGAATTCCATTTTTAGAAGCATCTGTGCCAATTGGTTAACATCTGGACATTTTTCTGGTGGAGCAGCAAATACTGTAGTACTAATTAATAGCAAAATTACATATTGCAGTTTGTGTATATACATTTTCTACCTTCGATATTCACCTTATCTTTATCTGTTTCTAAGCATTCATGATTTGCTGGCATTGATTTAGTATCTGCTAGTTTATGACGAGTGATATGAATTTTATTCCACTTACTTTCTTTCCCAAATTTAGCCAAACAAGCAGATGTGGCCAACTCCATAATCTCAACAGGATATTTCATTGCTAAATGACCAAAAGGAATTTTAGAGATACCTATACCAACTCCAGTAAATGGAGCTGTGCTTGATTTAATTTCTTCATCTCCAAAGAGATCAGCTGCACTAAATATTTGATCTTTGTTTTCATCATTAATACCACCTAAACTGTTAGATACTATTAACTTAAATTTTAACGGATCAATATATCGACTATTGCATTGAGAGATATTATTAACTGAATCTAAAGCAAAAGGATCTGTTGAGACCTTGTCTATCATGACAATATGCTTACGCCACGAAATTAGATCTCCTGCCTTTAATCCATCGTTAAATTTAACTCTATCAAAACAGGTACTTTCTTTCATAAACCATTTAGCAGGTGTTGTACTTGCAACTTTTGATGCTTTCATATCAGTTCTTACTTTTAGTCCTGCGATTGCAAAGACAGCATTTATATATCCTGAACAATCAATACCTGGGTGTTTTGAAATTTTCTCAATACTATTTTCATTTGTGAATAAGTTTAATTCTCCATTTTTTTTGTAAGTACCTTTGCCTCCCCAAATATAGGTTGGTGGAGTTTTACAAAAATCTGTACAAAACTTTCTTTTGCTATTTTGTGGACATTGCAAGTAATACTGACTTTCAACTGCTTTAGTTAGATCTACAACCTGTGATGCGGATCCTCCATTCCATGGATGGCGCTTTAAGCTGTATCCACGCATTTCTCCATGCTTTAGTAGGAGATAGGGAGGGAGATCTGCGGCATCACAATTTTGGTAAAAGGTATTCATTAGAAGATCAGCAGCATCTGAAGGAGAGAGAGTTGAAATATCTAATAATCGATCTCTAAGAGTTTGAAGTGGGGGCAAGGATGCTATTGGTGAAGGATATGAAGGAATACACGGAGAAGTACAAGAATAAGAGCAGGGTAAATCAGCTCTTACAATTGAAGTCATAAAAAAAATAAATAAAAATAAATAAGATTTCACATTTTACATATCGGAAATTGGTCATGAAAACTTAGCTACAGTACTAAAGTTATTGTTTTTACCAGCTTACTTTTTGGTAAATACACTTTGAACCGTATTTATAAAGATTAAGAGTTGAATCTGCAATTTGAAGCGTTTGTCCAATTTCAAGATCTGCAAATAGACACATTTTATAGACTCCCAAAAAATGTTGAATATGGTGGTTTAACTCATTTTTTTTAAGAACTGACTTGAAACAAGATTTTCTTTTGTATGTACCAAAATCAAATCTTTGTCGATCTTGTTCATCATAGTCAGGTGGTGTTATCCATGATTGCATTCCCTTATTGACCTTACCAAAATAAAGATAGTGTGCTTCATACTTTGGAGCTACAGAATCTTCGACTATGAGGTTTATACGGTTATGAGTATAAATTTTGATTTGGTTAGGACAGTTACCACTGACTAGTTCGAAACTACCTGTGAACTGCCTAAGGTTTAAAGCAAAAGCTGGGAGAGTGCTGATAAGTAAGCTTAGTGCAAGGGTAAAATTTTTCATGGAGGCTCCTATAATTGAGGATAAATATAGCAGGAAGATCAGCCTTGAAGCAGTTAGCGTGTAATTATTGCTTAGTTGATCTCTTTTGAGCTCGTAGTAGATTCTTTCGCCAATTTTTTATGGAGAATATCTCTATTCTTTGGATTATTTTACCCTTTAAACCCCTGAATTTACGATTTTACTAAACTCTCACTTATAATGGACGATAAGTATAAGTATTGTTGTACGTTTTAGGGAGCTCATTTGTTGAGATTTATGCTTGTAACATTTATGTTTATTTTGTCTTCTTGTGTGGCGGAAAAAAACTCTTTGAAACTTACGGGTTTTGATGAAAATTATTGGACAGGTAGTGCACTGGCAAAAGTCACTTCCGTTTCAGTAGTTAATGATCAACTTATTTTAAATGGAACTGAACTCTCTGGAGTAAAATCAATTCAGATAACAGGAACTGGTTTTAACGAAACTTTTTCTATTGAATCAAAAAATTCAAATCAACTTATCGCTAATAGTAAACGCGCTATAAGTTTTGCAGTTTCTGGAATTTTTTCTCTTATTGTAAGTGACGTTTATGGCGCGGCAACTTTTCCTGTAACGTTTGAACTCACAGATGGTTCTGTAACTTCAGCAAAAATAAATGACATGGGAGCAGGCGAGGGAGAGGTCTTACAATTTAGTGGCGGCTCTTGGGGGCCGGCAGCGATTGCAGATTCTGGA
>DAOWEO010000111.1 GCA_030638415.1 Bdellovibrionales bacterium
AGAGAGGTCTAATCCACCATCTTCGGCGCTATCTTCACCATCCATAGAAAGGTCTAATCCCCAATCTTCGGCGATATTTTTTGTGTTTTTTGAGAAGGCTATGCCACCATATTCCTCATCAACACTTTCTTGCTCATCGAGGTCCAAATCAAACCCATCATCCTCCTCTATGTCAGCCTCTGGATCAAATAATACCGCCTCAGTAACTTCCTCTTTATCAATGCTCATATCAGTATCAATAGGCTCATCATCTTCTATTTCAATACCTAACTCAATATTATTAGCTTCATCTGTGCCAGAATCTAATTGATCACCCAGATTGGTAGTATTATCAAATACATGATCAAAAACTTCTTGAACCTTAGAGTTTGAAGTACACTCATAAGAGTAATCATCTGCATTATATAACATCACTGTTTTTCGAACATCAGTTTTGAGATTATCAAAATCAACGTCTACCGCTCCCACATCCATTTGAGCCGTTTTGTCGTTGTCCTTTACCCTATCTTTCACTGGAGACGCTATTTTACCATTCTGCTCATGAATCTCCTCTTCAAATTCATCCGCAATTTCTTCTAGCAAATCAATCGCCAACGGCCCTTTAAGATGTCCATCAGCACAGAGCTTTTGCCCCTCCATTTTTTTCAAAGCATCTAGTCCCAGTTTTTCAGAATATAACACCATGCGAATACTATCTTTATTAGTAAATTCTTGTAAGATCTCTAAGTATAATTTTGAATTTGCATCATAATCAAAAAATAAAATAAATGATTCTAGTGCTGCAAGCTCCTTTTTTAGATCTTTATGGTTTTTAAAATGCACAAACTTGCTGCCTTTGAGATTAGAAATCAGTTCTTTGTGTTTTGTAAAAAAAATTATCTTCATAAATTAAACCATCCTTCTTACTATATTTTATCAGAACTTCAATATTGGTAAAGTGCGGAAATTTAAGTAGAATTTAGGTTGATAAAGGTAAAACTCTCATATTAGAATAGTAAAATGATAAATCAACAATATAAATATCTTTTATTTACATCGCTATTAACTTTGTGTTTCACTTTTCAGTTAGATTCACTCTATGCGTCAGATGATTTCATACCAGCTCCCCTGATACAACTTGGAGCAGAAAGCTCTCACCATATTTTTATTGCAGAAAAAGCGACCCACACCTTATACCTATTTAAAAAAGGTGATGGCATTCCATCTCTCGTGAATAAATTTGTTATGGTTTCTGGTAAAAAAGCAGGAGATAAATACTTTCAAGGTGATTTTAAGACACCAGAAGGAATTTTCACACTATCAAAATTTATTCCTCATACAACCTTAGTTAAAATGTATGGACAAGAAGCAGGGTCAATATACGGCTCAGGTGCTTTCACAATAAATTACCCCAATACAATGGACAGAAAACGTGGGAAGACTGGTGGTGGAATTTGGCTACATTCTACTAATGACCCTGCACGATTAGATAAGGGGTTAGACTCTCGAGGCTGTCTCGTAATTGCCAATAATCAATTAAAACAGGTCTCGAGTTACATTGAACTAAAAAAAACCCCTATAATCGTTACACACCGTCTCTCTTATCTTTCTACTGACACATGGAAACAAACTCAGCTTGAAATTAATACCTTATTAAATACATGGGTCAAAGCATGGCAAGCAGAAAACTTGAAGGATTATCTGGCATTATATTCTCCAAAGTTTAGAAATCGCCATCGTGGAAACTTTTCGAAACTGGCAGCACATAAAAAATATATTTTTTCTTTACAAGCGCATCCTAAAATTAAAATTTCAAACATAACAATTTTACAAACTGCAAGCTACACGCGTATCTCTTTTATCCAAGATTACCATTCAAAACTGATTCAAGACATCGGACGTAAAGAGCTATATCTTGTCTATGATAAAAATTATAATCTTAAAATTATAGATGAATTATGGCTAAAGCATGGTGCCCCTATTGCACAGGAGCCTTTCACTCCCAAGCAACAATACTTTACTCCTGAAAACCAAGGAACATTTTAAATATCATGAATACCACAAAGCTAAAAAAATATGCTTACCTTGATGTTGTTATTCATCAACTACATCAACGACCTAAGTTATTTACGATTCCAAAACTGCTTCTAAATACTTTTTTATATGTAATTCCATTTCTGTTTCTTATATCTGTTACAATACTAATAATTATTGCTGTCTACTTTCAAGAGATTAAGATTCATCGCATTCAGCAAGAGTCACTTTCGTTGCAAAGTATAAAAAAAGAGAATCTCCAATTGGAGAACCAGATCATTAATTCTAAAGTTGAAAATACAGTACTGCAGCAAAAACTTCTAACACCTTCTACAGAGAGCCTAGGTATTACACCTGGAATTTTTAGTCCCGTTCCAGGACAAAAGGATCTATCTGGCCAGGGAAAATCACAAATCGACAATATGACCATCAAGCGATTTCCTAATAGCTTAGAATTTCATTTTCATATCAAAAATCTTACCAATGGTAAGGAGAGACTATCTGGGTATATTTTTGGTATTGCTAAGGCCAAGAATGCTCTATACATCTACCCTGAGAACGCTCTACCAGTTGATCGTCTATCAATTCCCTTTAATAAAGGGGACTCTTTTGGTACTTACAGATTTAGACCTTCTGTTGTCAAATTCCCTATTGCAAATAACGTTCCCGTCGAACTTTTTGAGATCTTCATTTTTTCACGCACAGGAGACTTGTTAGCTAAAAAAGTTTTTTCTCCAACCAAGCAGGAGTCCATATGATTCAAACAACTGAGATCCATGAATCTAATTATTCTTTGCTAGGAAAACACTGTAAAATACAAGGTGATTTAACCTTACGTGGAACTACACACATCTTTTCTGAAATAAAAGGTAGTATTAAACATTCTGATGATTCCACGTTAATTCTAGAACATTGCTCTAATGTAGAAGGATCTATCACAGGTACAGATGTTATTTTAATAGGAACCTTTAATGGTACTATTCATGCTTCAGGCAAGGTAATTATTCAACCAACTGCCAAAGTTACTGGTGAAATAAACTGTCAAAATCTGGTAGTACAACCTGGTGCTTTTTTAGAAATAACAGGAACTGCGTCTTGTGAAAATATGTCAAGTCTATCCTAGCCCAGCGATTACAAAAACTTTTTATGTGATATAATTTTTAATTGTCCTAACTTTCTAAGCTGCTTCGATAATTTTTTTTCACCAAGTACTACAATTGTCATTTTATTCCAATCAAATAACTTTGAAATATTTTTAGCTACATCTTCTGATGAAAGCTTAGAGACTGTCTCAGGAAATCGATAGAGGTTATCATATGTTTTTTTGACATGATCGAGACTAATTAACTGCTGTAAAAAATCTGATGACTCTTCAAAGCGAAAAGGATAGCTGCCTATTAGATAGCCCTGAGCACGCTTAAAATCAGCCAGTTTGAACTCATTACGCCCAACACGGCTAAGTGTATCACGCACAACCTTAATTAACTCTGTGACAGTTTCATTTTTAGTAAATGAACTAATTCCAACTCTCCCATATTCCGCCTGTGCTCCCGCAAATGCGTTGATGGAATATGTTAGTCCACGTTTGACACGTACTTCACGCATCAATAAAGAGGTAAAACCTCCCCCTAAGAAACCGGCACTTAAAGTCATTAGCTCATCATTACCTAGCTCACTTTTGTTGAGAAAACGGCCCATACGGATTTGTGCTAGATTTGCTTTAGGAACAGTTATCAAGTAAATCATTGGTCCTGAAATCTTATTTTCTTTATAAGTAATACGCCTAGAAAAAAGATTTTTCTGATTTTCCCATCCACACTCTTTATTTATAATTTCTCTAATTTTTAAAACCTCTTTAGGTCCTGTTAGGTAAAGTACTTTTGATACACGTTTTTGGAAGTAATCTTTTTTCAAAATTAAGTTTTTAGAACTAATTTTACGTAGTGTTTTTAAAGATCCATCAGTACTATATTGATAAGGAGTATTACGTAGAGATAGCTTCCGAAATGCCCTCGAAGCGAGTTCTCGCTTATCATTTAGTAATGAGCTAAAAGCATTTTTCATCCGATTCTTCTCACGATGTAAAATTTTCTTAGGATAAGTTGCATTGTTAACCATGTGGCAAACCATTTTCAATGTTGGCACTATATCTTTAACTAAACCTTTCATGGAAAAAGTAGAGTACTCGTGTGTAACACGAGCATTATAGGTAACTCCATAAAAATCTAAAGCATCTGCAATTTGCATTTGAGAATATCGTCTTGTACCAATATCTAAAAAGTTAAACATCATCTCAGTTTCACCACGTCGGCTACTATTATCACTAAGAGCACCATCTCCATAATACACACTAATATTGTATGTCGGATAACGGTCCTCATTTATCCATACAACATCAAGGCCATTCCAGTTTAATTTAGTTACCTTATTAGCTATGCTTTCTGCTGCAAAGATATTTAAACTCACTAATGTCATTAACATATAACTGCAAATTATTATACTTTTCATGGGACCTTCCCTATTTCTTTTTTCTTGGATTTTTATTCCAGGTTGTTAATAAAATGTATTCATTAGTATCAAAAATTTTATGGCAAACATTACGTACTTCATCTAATGTTAGTTCATTGTAAACTTTTAACTCTTTTTTATAATGCTCGTAATCTCCTAACATCGACTCACGTACTCCAACAAACTGTGCCACTCCTGCATTGGTTTGTATCTCCTCAAAGTAATGAACAAGAAATTGATTTTTTGTTCGCAGCATTGCACGTACATTAAGACCTTTTTCGCAAATAGTTTTATATTCTTGTTTTAAGCTCTTCTTTACACTATTCAAATTTGCCTTACGCAGTAGCTGAGCATAGAAAAAGAATATCCCATTCATTTTTAAATTATAATTATTTGCCGAGATGCTACTCATCTTAGGCCTTTTACCATGTACATATTTCTGCATAAGATAAGAGTTCGTTGATCCACTTAGCATATCCATTAGAATATCTGCAACCAAGGCTTCACGTATATTAAGATCAAAACCTTTGAATCCCATCATAAGAACTGGTGTTGGTGAAGAGCTCCACTGGTTGATCTCTCGTTTATACTTTCCTCTAAAAGTATAAAGCTCTTTTTTATCACGCTGCTCTTTTATCTTTTGGAATTTTTCACTTTTTTCTAAAATACCATATTGTTTTTTTACACTCTCATATACATCATCACTTTTCACATCACCGACAACTACAACGACAGCATTATTAGGTGCATAAAATTTATTATAAAAATCCATAATGATTTTAGGAGTAAATTCTTTTATATTTTTAGCCTCTCCAATAACAGATCCTCCATAAGGAGTGCCCTCAAACATAGACTGCATCATTGTCAAATATAGCTTCCCGGAAGGGCTATTTTCATAACGCATTTTTCTCTCTTCTAAAATAACAGCTCGCTCTTTTTCAAATAGATCATTTTTAATCACTAAATTACTCATGCGATCAACTTCCATTTTGATAATATTATCTAGTTGTGATACTGGTACCGACTCATGGTATACAGTTTGATCAAAGGTGGTGTATGCGTTGGTATTACCACCGTTACCTTCGATCTCTGAGTCAAAAATACCAAAAGGATAATTTTTGGTCCCTTTAAACATCAGATGCTCTAAAAAGTGAGTCGCTCCAGTCGAAGTACCACTTTCATAACGACCACCTACATTATAAAAGGTATAGTAACTAAAAATAGGTAGTGCATTATTTTCGACGACTAATAATGTTAAGCCATTGTCCAAACTATATTTTTTAACAGGAATATCTACAAGTTTCTCCAAATCAACCACTTGCTGCTTTTGCTTCAAGCTATTAGAAAGTGTTACTTGTGAGCATGAGACAATTAGCTGTAAGGTCATAAATAATATAAATATACGGTACATAGAATAAACTCCTATTCAATATCAAATTTTCAATTATAATTTCTACTATGGATTCTAACAAAAAAAGTACTACTATACAGAAAAATTACGTCACTATTTTAGGAAGCGGCACAAGTACAGGAGTACCAACTCCGGGGTGTCCTTGTAAGCTATGCCAACAAGCAGCTAACAACCCCTCTTCTAAAAATAATCGTCTAAGAACCAGTATTTTTTTACAAACTACGAGGGGAAAACATATCCTCATCGACACAACACCTGACTTACGAACTCAGATATTGCAGTCAAAAATCTCACAAATTGATGCTGTCATCATAACTCATGATCATGCAGACCATATTCATGGCATTGATGACCTACGCCCCTTCTGCTTTTTTCAAAAGCGAAAAGAGATTCCTCTTCATGTTACAGACTATACCAAACAGCAGTTAGAAAAGCGGTTTGAATATATTTTTAACAATACAAAAAAAGTGATTGGCGGTGGAATCCCCATGCTGACTCTGCACACTGTTGAAGGAAATATCACGCCTAATATTATTGAAGAGGAAGAGTTTACATTTTTTACACTTCCACATGGCCATATTACAAGTCTTGGTTTTTTCCATCAGGGCTTAGCATATCTAACAGACTGTCAGGAGATTCCGGCAGATGTTTTAAATTTTTTAATTGCAAGTGATGTTAAATTGTTAATCATTGATGCTACAAGACGTAAACCACACGCCACTCACCTCCATCTTGAAAAGAGCTTAAACTATATCAAACAAATTAATCCCCAGCAGTCGCGACTTATCCATCTAAGCCATGATTTTGACCATGAACAACTCTGCCAAGAAGTAATGGACTATGGCCTATTAAATTCTAAAGCTAGTTTTGATGGTGAGAAACTCTCTTATTAGCTCTGATTACAATATACAAAGCAAATAGAAAATATTCTCACACTGCAGGTCGGTGCTCAACTTTAACTCGTCCCGGCGCAGTCATTTTATCTACTCCAAATAGCTTTACCCCCTCTCTTTGATTACAATTTCTACATAATATTCGTAAATTTTCTACTTGGGAGCTTCCACCTGTTGCATATGGAATGATGTGATCTATTTCTAAATAGTATTTGGAGTCACAGAGTGCACATTTATTTTTATATTTTTCAAATACTTCAAACCGAATAGATTTGGATATATAAGGACGTCGATTTGTTTTTATCTGCAGTAAATGACTTTTTTCATTATCCTTACCATCGCAGTTACCGTGATTATTATCCATATTCCTGACCTTGGTATCACAGCTTAATTTTTTATCTTGAATCTTTCTTTGAGGAGTTCTTTCACGTTTTTTTTGATCAAGTAGTGCATCTGCCATTAGATCCATCAATTGATCGAGCTTAATATTTTTGTGTCCATATAATGCCTTTAGCTCATTAATTTTTCCTAGTGTTTTTTTAGAAATCGTCACACACATTCTCACATCGGAAACTCCGGCATCAACAATGGACTCTTTCCTTTTTGGTGGAGTGATTCCACGCTCCTTAAGGTGACCATTTAAGATATCTTGACACTGGCGCTTAGACGTTTCGCTGATCTCGCTTACAATTGCACTTTCCTCTTTTTTACTCAGATCTTTTACGCTTCCCAAAAAACCACTTAACAAATTAGCATTGGATAGAGTTAACTGCCCTGTCTCAACTTTCTGTTTTACCAAAGGAATCCTGCGCGACAACCTCATGGCATTAATTCTGCGGTAGGCTTGATCTTCACTATAATTTAACTCTTTGACAGCATATTCAAACAACGAATGATAATAGAGATCACTATAAAGCTTTCTGCGATCAATCTCATCAAAGTGATCTAAAATTTTAGCCGTAAGCCTTTTCTCCTTCTGTACTAGTGCTTTGGTGGTTGATAATAGATTCTTATCTGTTAATTTTTGTAATGACATACGCTCTCCTGTTGATGGCCAGAGAACTTATCATAAAAACTTGTTGCTCAAAATTAAGATCTGTAAAAACATTACTTAATGTGAAATATATTTCGCTTTTGAAATCTAATTTTTAACAGACAAAAAACAGAAGAAATAAAGCAGTTGTAAAGAACTTTCTTTTTATAATTTCACCCATTTGACACACCACAAATCATTTGAAATCATTTCTTATAGTTTATTTAACAAACTTTTATATTTAGTTTTACGCAAGTAATACGTAACACATTTAACAAAAACCATGGATGGTACATGAAACAAGGAGTTTACATGAAAAAGATTTTTTTATTGCTAGTATTAGCAGGGATTTCAACAGGAGCATTCGCTTCTAAGGCACGTCTTGAGGCGTTTGGTGAAGATAAATATGGATCGCTGATATTTGATCATTATCGAAATATTTATTTAAATATGGCAGCTATAAATGATTATAAGAATTTTGCAATTATTGAATGGGGACATGACTCCAATGGAGTAGATTCGCCAACTGCACCAAATGGTGAAGGTGGAATGACTTTTTCTTCTGGAAATATGATATACGGCTTACATTTTGGATACTCATCAGACACAATAGGTCTTTTGAGAAATTCTATTTTTGGTTTTGATGGCACAACTGGAAAGACTGCAACTGACGCCGGAGCTGGTGGAAAAAATATTTCTGCTAATGATGTAATTGACTTAATGGTTGGTAGCGAGAAAGGAAATATGAAATGGGGAGCTGCTCTACAATACTCCACATCTAATGATGAGACTGGAACAGATCTAGATGCAAAACAAAGTGCAGGAGCATTACGTTTAGGTGTATCAACTAAGAAATTTAACTTTGGTGCAATTATAAGTCTTGCAAATAAAGCTGAATATATGGTTGACACTACTACAAAAGCTGAATTTAAAGGAAAACTTGGTCTGGCTTTCAATGGTTCATATGATTTATCCAAAGAATTACGACTCTTTGGACAGTTTCAAACAATTAAGGCTGAAGGAATCGGTGCTGTAGCACTAAGTGAAATTAGTTCAAATAAAATAGAATTAGGTATTTCTAAAATTTACAAATTCAGTGAAACTGATTTTATGTTTATAAAGGCAACTATTAACCAAGATTCAAAAACCCTAACACTACTTGCAACAACAAAAGATGGTGAACAAAAAGATTTATACCTTCCCGTTACCATTGGAGCGGAGGGACTTGCAAAAGAGTGGCTAAAAATAAGAGGCTCTATTGCAATGGTTCTTTATGGTTCAGAAGATGTCACAGGAGATGCTATAACTGTAACAGGATTATCAACTGCTGGAGCGCTTAATGCTATGGGTAAGAAAAGTCAGATGGGAACTGCAACAGTAAATGCAGGTGCCACACTACTCTTTGGAGACCTCGCAATCGATGGCCTTATTGGTACCACAGATACAGCCGGAACTTCGAGTAAGGATGGTGTTCTCGCATTAGACAATCTAATGACAAGAGTATCAATGACTTACAATTTCTAATTAGAATTTTAAATTAGATATTAAATCGGGAGATCAATTGATCTCCCTTTTTTTATCATACTGTCCAAACAAAAAAAGAACTAGTCCCGGGACGAGTAAAAGCTACTCTGCCAGTTTAATAATTCCTTCATTGGTCCTACCAGCAACCTTTAAAATAAGTGGCCGTTCTAACTCTACATGTGAGACGTATTCACCACGCTCTTTTACCAACATACTGTCCAGTAAATCCTGATCTAGAAAATCCTCACTGCTATATACAGTGTAATAAGGAATTCCCAAAGACGTCAGGTTATGGAAAAAGTGAGTTCCCTGTGATGGATCAGGCTTAAAGTCTTCAGTCATGGCCTCAACGATTGCTCCAACCTCAGAAATATCACTCCAAGAGACAGGTATTCCAAGTGCCGGGTCACTTGATCCCCAACGTCCAGGGCCGACTAATAAAAACTTACGCCCCAAAGCTTCAAACTTACTGTTAAATTTTGAAATTTCTGATGCAATATTAACCGTATTTCTAATATCAAACTTATCCCACTGGACATATATAATATCTGTCAGCTCCAGCTCTCCCTGCCCCAAACACTGCGTCGAGTAACAAAGAGCATCATCTTTCTCCTCTTCATCAATTATGATGGCACCAGAATTCTCCCCTGCCACCATCGGACGAACCTGCAACAGATAAAAATCTAATGGTTCATCCGAACTCTTTGGAATGTTAAAAGCAAACTCAATTTCGACCTCACAACCAAGCCCTTCCTGTGCCACCTGTAATAACTTTGAGAAAAAATCTGGCAAATCATATTGGTTAAATTTTAATAGTTTGCTAAAAAGCACCACAGGAGCACCTTTATTAGAAAAACCCTCGCGAATTATATCATCATTTCCAAAGTACTCACTAGATACAATCTTAACTGGAAACTCACCAACACAATCAAATACTTCTCTGCGTGCCAGGTTGCGATCCTCATCAGCAATCAAAAGATCACGACTTTCATTTTTAATCTTAAGCGCATAAAAATATTTTTGTGAATTTCTTACCATATCCTTAGCATCACTAAATTGTGGTAAAAATTGCGGATACTTCGGTGAAAAGCGGATAAACTTCCCCCCCTCAACAACAATTCTTCCAAAGCCCAAGCCCATCTGGATAATGCCATCCTCTTGCTCTAAATGCTGAACGGGATAGTAATTATATGATTGTGCCACACCAGAAACTGACGGATAAAAATAATCACCATACTGCTCACCAACCACATGCTGAATAACAACTGCCATCTTCTCTTCTTCAGTCCGATTCATAGTCGTTCGTGCAAATGCCTGAGGCCCTGCAAAGTAGACCGATGCAAAGACCAATTTGATGGCCTTCGCCAACTGATCCAAGCGCACTTCAATATCTGAATGGTTATTTGGCAGCATATAGGTATGATATAAACCAGCAAATGGCTGATATTTACTATCTTCCAATAAGCCTGAAGAGCGCACTGCAATCGGCACCGTTGACTTCAAAAGATATACCCGCAGATCGTTTGCTAAATCATCAGGCAGTTTTGCATTTACAAATTGGTTAGCAATCTCTTCATCATTACATTTACTACTAGATACAAAATTAACTAATTTATTATAATCTAAAAAATTATTCAATTCGTTATAATCTAAAAAATTATCATAAGCATCACTAGTTAAAACTAGTGTCTTTGGAATAGACAGATTTATCTTTTTAAACTTTGAAAATTTTCTGGCATTTTCCACTAAGTAACGGCTCATAAAAGCTAAACCACGAGCCTTTCCCCCCAGTGATCCCTCGCCATGACGTACAAAATCAAACTCATCTTCAAAAGAATTTGCATCAAAAGTGGTCACAATTCCACGTTTTTTCTGTACCCGTTTTTCATGAATATAGCTCACTAATTTTTTACGGATTTTTTCACTATCTTCATTTTTACTCATCATATCTGTAATTCGTGATGCCAAAAAGACTTCAGATCTTGCCATAAACCAGTTCACAAAATGCCCGTTAATTAAATGGTACTCAAACGTCCCTTGCTCAACTTTTTGCAGCGTTCTCTCCATACCTCTCAGATTTGTTACCCGTGCCACCTCTTCACCATCAGGGGTACGAAAAATAAAATCACCAAATCCTAAATGCTGTACTAAAAACTTTTTTAATTCATGATGCAGTGTCGGAGAATTTTTATCCAAGAAATTAACACCACGACGATATGCTTTTTCGCGGTTATGGGTCTCCGTACTCATCAATAGTACTGGCAAGTTAGCATTGTCTTTTTTCACATTTTCAATCAGATGAAATCCTGCCTCAGCATCAATTTCATCGTTACGTTCATAGCGAATATCAGAGAGTATCGCCATCGTGCAAGCGTTGTACTTCATATACAAAACCATGCCCTCTTCATAGTTTTCTGCTAATAAAATTTTGGTTCTGGCCCGCAGCTTCAGCAACCGGTGCTCATCATTTAAACTATCATCAATATTTTTTTGGGTTTGTTTCATCACGGCATCATAAAGCAGTGGCAGAAATGACGAATAATAATATGCCGAATCCTCAACGACAATAATTACGCGTACCATAGACAGTTGCGTATCATGGTCGACATTTTTACGGTCCTCTGCCCATTTAATTATGGCCATTAAAATACTACGATTTCCAGTCCAAGTGAAAACCTTATCAATAGAGTTAGGTGGAATCGAAGATCCCACTGATGATAATGATTTAATATTATGCACTAACATCACCACAGTAATATCATGCTGAATCTCTTTAATTCTTTTTCCCAGAGTAATTGCATCCATTCCAAAAAATCGTGGCATAGTTACCACAAGGTCAAATTGTCTGGTCTGTAACATTTCCAGTGCATCTTCCGCCGTCGGTACTACTGTAAAGCGAGCAGGTTGACTCAATCCAACCCCTTTATAACTTCTGATCACATCATCCATTAATGCTCCATCCTCTTCCATTATGAAGGCATCATAAGGGCTGGAGACAAAAAGAATCTCTCTGATTTTATGGGGCATTAATTTGTGATACATTTTAAAAGATGAATCCATCTAAAATCCTTAAGTTGAATATTTTACTACTAAATTGTAGCGATAAAGATTGAAACGCAACACTAAAACTTAGGATAATATTTACATTTTTCCAATAGCTCTAAGCTTTCAGTTTTATTTAAATCTAAACCACGACACAGGTATACTTTTCGGCTTTCCTGCTCTCCTACTTGAGTAAACAACATTGAAAGGTAATTGCGCCGCTGCATAATACTTGAACGTTTTTCTTTAGCATTTCTAACCATCAAATGCTGGGTCGGTCCAATATAAGAACCTACACCACTTAATGAAGATAATTGCATTCTGGAGTAATCATATGTCCCACCAGGCCACTCAAGTAGCAAACAGGAACTATTTTTACAGCGCTCACTTAAGTTTCCAGCCTCCGTACGTACCTCTTCACCATAAACAGCAAGATAATGATTATTTGGTGCATGAAAGTAGCCACGAATTGTATAAAAAAAGATTCCTCCTGTGATCAGCCCTATCCAGATTATGTGACGAACTTCCTGCATAAAACCTATAATCAACACAGTCCCCAATAACGTCAACCCACCGCCAAATTTAAAGATGGTGTTTAACGGATCCATAAAAAATAGTGTACTAACAGCTAGCAGCCCTAAAATATAGATCGCTGTACCAATAATAGGCAACTGCTTACCGTGACGCCAACGAATCAGTAGTCCAGTAGAAATCAGGATCAAGTATATTCCCTGATGCTTCAATACCCCAAAAAGCACCAAGCCAATATCATTTTGCATACCCCATTTCATACCCTGGCCACCAGTTATAATCATTAACCAAGGCAGACAAAGTACAAATGCAATAAGGTAACTAAGTAACAAATGCCACTGCTTTTTTGCCATAATCCACACCACAAGCACCGTACAAATGAATAGAAAATCCCAGCTATTAACTGCCAGAAGTACTGCTAATATCACACCCATTAACCAAACATGCATCCATCCATTTTTGTCTACTTTTAAAATATATAGAATACTCAATAAGCTCAGAGGATAAGCAATATAGTGAGGATGAAAATCTGCTAACACAAATGACCATAGCGGAAATTCAATAAAATAACTCTGTCCTATAAACAGACGAGTCATATGCCAAAAAGCACTTACCCCACTCTCTGTTAATAGACTTGTAATGGCAGAGAAGTTGGTCAGCATGACAATAGAAATAGCACTACTTAACCAAAAAAGAGTCGAGCGTCCCTGTTTCCAAAGAGCTGCCAGCACTACACTTATATACAAAAAGAAATTAAAACTATGAGCTAACAGGTAAATTTCACTAGGCTTAACCATTAAGATATTACCTATAAATCCATTTATAAAATAACCAAAATAGTAATAGTGTAATTGCTCACCGACCATCCATGGATCAATTTTCAAAGCATCTGGAGCACGCAAAAATGATTGCAGCATTCCCATATCCATTGGTTTTTCACCCCAAATAGGCATTGAAATCGAACAAGCTAAGAGGTAAATACTAAAAAAAAGTAAAAAAAGTAGTAGCTCAACTTTTAAAAATTTTACCGCTGCAGGAAGTTTCCATCGAAGCTTAAAACAAATTACTAGATATGTGACTGCTAATAGCACTATTAGAACACTGCCCACAGCAGGCCGTTGAGCTAAGGTAAATGAAATACCAATCCAATTAGTAAAAGCAAAAAGATTCCAGATCAAAAAATGAATTATGAAAAAACTAAGAGGCTTTGCGATCAACTGCAACTGTATCTGAGACAGTGCTGGAACGATCTTTTGCCATATAGGGATTGTCAGATAGCTCAGCAGAGCAATATAAAAAAACCATAAAATCGGAGATAAAATCATCATCTAATACAGCGTGACAATATCTCCTTCTTGTACGGCACCACCGGAGTGTAAAACACATACAGCACCATCTGGTCCAAAATAATCAATCACTTCTAAGGTCCCTTTCAAAGTTCCCTTCGTCTTACCAATGAGTGCTCCAGTACGTGGATCATATATTTCATGTCCTTCGGTAATTACTTTTAGCACTTCACCAATATAGATACCACTCGTGCGGCCTGCATTTATGTAAACTTGATTTTCAACAATCTTAGCAACCTGACCTGACCACTCTAAACGTGAAGAGATTGCTAGAATTTTAGGAATAAATTTTCTAGCAGCAATACGTCCAGAGTAGCGTAGTAGATCACGTTTAAATACTTCATGGTCCTGTTTATCATCCCCATAAAATTTATATGTTTGATCATCAGCATAGCCTAACAGTGCTTGAGAAAACACACTTTTTACAGTTGCTACATCGTAGATGCGAATTTCAACTTTTACTTCACTAAAATATTTTACTTTTCTAAGCAGCCCAATCTCATCTGCACGCTGACGCACTCGCGCCTCAACAATGCGGCCAAAGATAATAAAGTTTAACCCTTCTCGCTGCGCCTGACGTGCCAATTGAACCAGCTTTGTTCCACCACCAGCATAGATCTCTTTTGATGTACCAAATAGTGCCTCTCCACGATTTTGAAAAATCATTGCTCCTGTTTTAGATAACTCTTTACGCAGTTCAGCTCCCACCACCACGGCAAGGTCTTTTCCTCCAAATGGTGACTCATTAAAAAGTGGTAGAATAGACACCTTTTTTTTAACAATGTTACTGAACTCTTTTTTTAATTTTTTATAGTTTGTACTCTTCGGCCTATAATTTCTTTTTACAACAGGCAGAGCGCAAGAACTCAATAACACAGCAACAAATAGTAAAGTAACAATACGTCTACTCATGGGAAACCTCATCTTTAGTTGATAGTGCCTCGGTAGCAGGCTCTTCCTGATAAACTAACTTCATTTCATAGCTTTGATCATTTATAGAAGTCTCCAACTTTAATTTTGGACGTACCTCTTTATAGTTTAGCTCATTAAAAAAAGTATTAAACCTCTCTAAGCTTCCACCAATACGAATCTGTAGTTCAGCCATACCACTACTAATCTTATAAGTTTTAAGCTCACCTGCCAGACCTAATGCCATACCACTATTTTCAATATGCTTTTTTAATAAGAAGAGGTCTGTAACTGACCTAGCATCCAAAACCAATAATGAAACCTCTAAAATATTAGAGTCATGGGAGTGAATTTTCTGGGCCATTTTTCCAAAATAAGTTAGTGGGAATTTATATAAATTAGTTGCCACATTAGAAGATAACTCATGCAGACCACCAAGCTCAGTACTAAAATTCATACTAGGAATATCTGCAAAATAGACTAACTTTTGCGTTTTAAGATTAACTAGATTCAGATGTCCTGTAATTCTATAAACAAGTTTTTTAAATATTAGATTTTTACTCTCTTTACGAATAGTAAACGACGCTTTTAATACCATCCCGCCTTCAAATTCGGGGTTAATAACACTTCCTGGAACACCACTTTGCTTATAATTATCATCCAGACGCATATTTAAACTGCCATCTGTTATAACGACATTTTCTACCATGCCTTCCAGCTTATTTTTTACCCAAACTGCCCAGTAATCATTTACAACTTTTTTAAATTCAGAGACCACTTCAACACCAATATCAGGCCATGCCAAATTAACCAGACGAATATCAGAACGCACAAAAAGAGTTTTATATAAATGACTACTCTCCAAACGAGTGAACTGACGATACAGCCGGTTGAGCTGTTTACGGTTAACCTTTCCCAAAATATCAATATGGTAGACATGGGTAAATTTAGAGGAGTGGCTCATGCGCTTTACAACAAAAGAAGACAGTACTTTTCTAATACTTCCAAAACGGCTCTGTAGTAGGAGGCGCTTATATCGTAGTGCCTTAAGATACTTTGGACTCAGTGGTGCCTCTAAAACCTTAGTTTGCTCTGCGCCCGGCAAAGTGACTGTATCAACACTATTTGTAACGGGAACAACGCTTGGGACAATCTTAAATTTAACTTTTAGTGCCTCTTCAATCGGGGCAAAACGCTCTTGAAAACTCATATGATAGCGATCCCAAAATAGTTTAGAATCCAACTTCATGCTGGCCAACTCTTGATCAATTATCTCTTTCGTAGCAACGTATAATAACTGCTGCTTAATAAATGTAAGCTTCTCACCTTCGTGTGAGGCATATCTTCCCTTCCCTCTTAGGAAGTTATTTTTTCCCTGTGCTCCTAGAGCAACAAAGAGCAAAGCAAACAATATAATCTTAATTTTCATAAACACCTTCAGCTTTTCCATCAATTATATATTTTACACAATTTGCCTGAAAAATCTCGTTTATTCTTGAGGCAAGCTGTGGCGACGGGTGCACAAGAAATTCATCCCCCAGGGGCAGCCTTGCACGGGCCTTACCATTATCAAAGATCAGATACAGTGGAATACTTCCACGGTAGCTTAAAATGGTCTGCTTTAGCTTATCTAGCCGCCGCCCATTTAGATTAGCGTAATCCAGATCGATGCGTACTGCAGTCACACTCTCTTTCGCCTCTTCTTTTAAATCTAAAATTTTGTTCAAAAATAGCTTTCGTGGTGACTCTGAGAGCTTTACTGCTCCACGTACAATAATAGGCTCAGTAATATGCAATTTTTCAGCTAAATCCTCGTATGATTTGGGAAAAATAATACACTCTATTTTTCCCGTCAGGTCTTCTAAATTGGCAAACGCCATTTTTTTACCTTTACGAGTAACAATCTCTTTAACATCAGTCAGTAGACCACATAACGTCATCTCACGCTCATCACTGCCTGGAGCTTCTAAAACTTCATTAATAGGCATTGAGCTAAGATCTTCCATCGCATCTTTATACTGATCTAATGGGTGGCCTGAAATATAAATACCCATCAACTCTGCTTCGTAGCCGAGTTTGGTTTTATCATCAAAATCACCTGTCTCAATTATATCCACACTCATCTGTTCGGCGTTCTCTGCTCCACCAAATAGATTCACCTGCCCAAGCTCTTTCTCTTCTTGCACTTTCGCTGCATAAAGAGCAATATTTTCAACGTTCTCGAGAAGTGTTTTCCTGTTATGGCCGTCACAACTATCAAATGCCCCAACCTTGATCAATGCTTCCATTGTACGTTTATTCACATCGCGCAGATTCACTCTTTCACAAAAATTAACAAATCCTAAAAATGGACCATTAGTGTCACGTTCCTTAATCAGAGACTCTACAGCAACCTTACCAACATTTTTTATCGCTCCCATACCAAAGCGAATATTGCCATTAACCACATTAAAAAGCCATAAGGACTCATTAACATCGGGGGCCATAACTTCAATATCATTATTTCCTGCATCTTTAATATAAGCAGTGATCTTCTCTTTATTATCTAATTCGTAGCTTAAAATTCCTGCAAAAAACTCAGGTCTATAGTATTTTTTCAAAAAAGCGGTCTGATAAGCAATCAATGCATATGCCACTGCGTGCGACTTATTAAAACCATAAGCAGCAAAATTGGCCATTAGATCATACAGCTTGCCGGCCTTATCAGTATCAAAGTTTCGCTCTTGGGCACCCTTTAAAAATATTCCACGGTGCCGATCCATCTCTTCAACTTTCTTCTTACCCATTGCTCGTCTAAGCATATCGGCGCCACCAAGTGAGTATCCACCAATAATTCGAGCAATGTTCATCACCTGCTCTTGATAGACGATAACCCCGTAAGTATCTTTTAAAACTGGCTCCAGCTCAGGAAATGCAAAAGTCATCTCCTTACTACCTTGCTTGATTTCAATAAAGTCGTCCACCATGCCAGATTCTAATGGTCCAGGACGGTAGAGTGCATTTATGGCAGTAACATCATCTAAAGTACCAGGCTTGATCCGCTTACAAAGATCAATCATTCCAGAAGACTCAAGTTGAAATATACCTAAGGTACTACCTGTTGAGATAAATTCATAGACGGCCTTATCCTCTAGATCAATATTTTCAATATTAAAACTTTCATCATGATCACGTTTAATAAAGCCTTCAACTTGCTTAATGACAGAGAGAGTCTTAAGTCCTAGAAAATCAAATTTTACCAGCCCAATAAGTTCTGCAAAATTTTTATCATACTGCACAACTTGCTCACCATTTTTTCCTTTAAACAGTGGACAGTAATTTAGTAGTGGCTCATCAGTAATAACCACACCTGCTGCGTGAATACCTGCATGACGGTTTAGGTTTTCTAAACGCTTAGATATATTTACAATTTGGCGAATTTTAGGATCACTCTCAATCAGCTCTTGTAGCTTTGGCTCTTTATCAATCGCATCTTGTAGTCCAATGCCTAGCTCATCTGGAACTAATTTAGTTAGTGCATTTGATTCAGCAAAAGAGAGGTCATATACTCTGGCCACATCTTTTAATACCGCCTTGGTTTTCAACTGACCAAAGGTTACGATTTGGGCAACCTTATCTTCACCATATTTTTTAGTCACATACTCAATCACCTCTTGGCGACGGTCCTGACAAAAATCAATATCAAAATCGGGCATAGAAATTCGCTCTGGATTTATAAAGCGTTCAAAGAGCAGATTAAAAGGGATAGGATTGATATCAGTAATTTTTAGTGAATATGCAACAATCGATCCAGCACCAGAACCTCGTCCCGGTCCAACTGGAATATCATGATCCTTTGACCACTTGATAAAATCTGAAACAATCAGAAAGTAGCCCGGAAAATCCATATCAATAATCATTTTAAGCTCTTCTTCAAGACGCTTATAATAGACAGGTTTTTGCTCCGATTCCCAATTATCTTCTAAGATCAGCTTTCTAAAATGTGGACCTAAAAATCGCTCCTCTAACCCTTCACGTGACATTCGTGTAAAAAACTCTGCCGAACTCTCACCAGTATCAATTTCAAAATCTGGCAGTAGGTAATCAGGAGAGCCATCTTCTTTAGTCCAATTAAGCTCTAAATTACATTTATCAGCAATTTCCAAAGTGTTATCACACGCATCAGGTGCATAGTGAAATTTTTCACGCATAATTTTTGCTGATTTAAAATAAAACTCATTTGTCGTCAAGCGCATACGCTTTTCATCAGCAAAAGTCTTTCCAGTCTGCACACAAAGCAGCACCTCTTGTGCAGCAGCATCATCAGGTGTCAGGTAGTGGCAATCGTTCGTTGCAACTAATTTCAGATCATTTTCACGGGCATATTTTACCAATTTTTCATTAGCAACGGTCTGCTCCATAATCCCATTTTCTTGAATTTCAATATAAAGGTCATCACCAAAAATACCATGTAGTTTATTGATCGCCGCAATGGCCTTCTCGTCTTGCCCTGTGAAAAAGTTATAAGCAACTTCACCTTTAAGGCATGCAGTCGAGCAGATTAACCCCTCGCTATACTTATTAAGCAGCTCAAAATCAATACGTGGCTTATAGTAAAATCCCTCAAGATAGGCATAAGAGACTAGCTTACAGAGGTTTTTATAACCTGTTTCATTTTTGCAAAGTAAAATCAGATGGTGAATTTGATGCTTAGACTCTTCAGCATCTTGAGAGTCAAGGACGTCACTACGACGTGTTGGAGGAATGCGATCAAATCTAGAGCCAGGTGTAAAATAGACCTCTGATCCGATAATGGGTTTAATACCCGCTTTTTTACACGATGTATAAAAATCAATCGCTCCAAACATATTTCCATGGTCAGTTTGTGCCACTGCCGGCATGCCAAACTCTTTCGTCTTAACCATTAAATCTTTTATTTTGATTGCACCATCGAGTAGTGAATATTGGGTATGTAAATGAAGGTGGACAAAACTTTTATCCCCATCATTTGGAGCTGTCTGCTCCACTTGAGTTTCGCTCATAAAAAATGTCTCCTAAACGCATGTGTGTACGTTCATTTGACCATTTTTTTATAGAATTGTCAGGTAGAATCTATTAACTAAATAAATCTACTTGTCAGATTTTTTATTTATGCAAATAGCTGGAATCTTGAATGGTTCTTTTACATTTGGCTCATTTTGACGTATCGCATCATTTAGCTCTTTAATAGGATATACATCTGTATCCATGCCACCTCCATTAAACACCATAACCACACCCCCTTTTCCATCACCTGCCCACGTTGCAAGACCAGATTTTTGACCTAGTTTAAAAGTCACTAATCGCTCAATCATCTTATCTGCAGAGGCGACTCCTCCCATGGCCAAAAGACGAGAACTTTGCAATGTCTTATCAAGCTCCATTCCTCGTGTTGCACAAAAACTGACTGCCTCTTTTTCAGTAGCAAAAGACTCTTTCGAAAGTGTCATACTCTCTCCACTAGTATGAGTTATTGAAATCTCCTGCTCATCTTCTTTGTTAATCTCAAATCCCAATTGCGCCAGCTCTGCTTTAGACGCTCTTGGCTCAGCAGCGGGACAGTTGCCTACAGGTGGATCACCCATCTTAGCCACACTCTCTAAAACTTCTTCAGCATCTGTAACAGCCTGTTCCAATATCCCAGTTAGTTTACAGTTATTTTTTTTTGCATATGCCTTAATCTCATCCTCATACTGTAACAATGCATCAAGAAAGTCTCCATCACATTTCGTAATTTTTTCTTTTACTGCTACAACCTCTTCTGGAGTACCCAGCTCTTGTGCCATTTGTAAATCGAGACCGTTGTTTTTGCACTTAACGCTAACCTGAATAATAGGGCCATACTTATAATTCGCCGCAGGTTTTATCTCTTTTACAATACCATCTATTGTTAACTCTTTTTTATCAGGACACGTAATAATGGAGCTAAGCATATGGTCTGCTCCGCTATAATTTGTTAGAGAGAATCCTGCCTGAACACTCAGACTAGTCATAAGACAAATACTAATATAAATACCTGTAAATTTCTTCATAACCACACTCCAACATTCAAATTTAACTTAATACATTTTAACACACCTAAGCCTATTCCCACTCAATAGTCCCCGGAGGTTTAGATGTAACATCATATACAACCCGGGTAACACCGGCGACTTCATTAGTAATTCGCGAAGAAACCTTACGCATAAATACAGCTGAAAAGTCGACCCACGTTGCGGTCATCCCATCCACACTATCAACAATTCGAATCGCGATAACCTCTTCATATGCACGTGCATCGCCTTTTACTCCCACCGTTTTTACCGGTAAAAGTACCGTAAATGCCTGCCAACAATTGTTGTACAAATTAAAGTTATTTAGCTCTTCAAATAGAATTTGATCGCTAAGTTGAACTTTCACTACAGCTGGAGCGGAAACTTCACCAAGTACTCGTACCCCAATTCCAGGTCCGGGGAATGGATGGCGATAGACCCACTCTTTTGGCAGTCCAAGTTCCATACCAAGTAGTCTAACTTCATCTTTAAATAATAATCTTAAGGGCTCCAAAAGTTTAAGATTCATCTTATCTGGCAAGCCTCCAACATTGTGATGTGATTTAATCGTAACTGACTTTCCACCATGCATATGTGGCGATACAGATTCAATTACATCGGGGAAAAGAGTTCCCTGCAACAGGTAGGTAAATTTAATTCCCTGCTCAGTTTCAAACTGCTGGACTTTTTTATCAAACTCTTCAATAAAAGTTGTTCCAATTATTTTTCGTTTTTTTTCTGGCTCACCCTCGCCAGCAAGACGTCCTAAAAACTCTCCACTGGCATCTATCACTTCAATATTTAATTTAGTCTCTTTTTGTAACATCTCAATATGGTTATAATCTTGAGGTCTAAGCAATCCATTATCTACAAAAAAACAGTACAGTTTCTCACCCAAAATCTCATGTGCCAAAATCGCTGCTACCAGTGAGTCCACCCCACCAGAAAAAGCACATAATACATATTCACCTCGAACTTCTTCAACAATTTTACGTGTGGCCTCTACCATTTTGGAGTTGTCCCAATCTTTTTTTAGACCGGCAATCTCACCACAAAAATAATCTAAAATCTCTTTTCCATATTCTGAATGGTGAACTTCTGGGTGAAATTGCAAACCCAGTATCGGACGCTGCTCATGCTTAATACCTGCAACCAGACCATTATCACTCTCCAACAGATGAATAAAACCATCAGGAATTTTACTAATATGATCAGAGTGACTCATCCAAACATCAAAAGAATCAGGACAAGAGTTAATTGTACCCTCTTTAAAATGCAGCTTTGCATGGCCATACTCACCCACAACTCCCTTCTCTACAACTCCTCCAAAGACCTTTCCCATGATCTGCATACCATAGCAAATTCCTAAAATAGGTAACTCACTATCATCAAATAAAAATGCATAATCTTCTTGGTCTTCAAAAATTGATAGAGGCCCTCCAGATAAAATAAGTGCCTGTGGTTTTAGCCCTTTCGCAAAGAGCTCTTTAAGACGATCATAAGTCATCATGGTCGCGCTATGACCTATCTCGCGCATCCGCCTCGTAATAAGTTGCGTATACTGCGATCCAAAATCAACGACCCATAACTGTTCAACAGGATTTTCTAATTTAGTTTGTACCATTTGATTCCTTAATCTTTATTTACTTTATAATTAGGTGCATCTTTTATCTGAGATAGATCATGAACATGGCTCTCTTTATATGATGCCTTAGAAATTCTAACAAATTCTGCTCGCTCTTTAAGACCGGAAATTTGCTTCGCTCCTAGATACCCCATACCAGAGCGTACTCCACCTATTAGCTGAAAAAGTAGATCTTCTAATTTTCCACGTAGCGGAACAAGCCCCTCTACCCCTTCTGGTACCAACTTAGAATTATCGTGTACCTCTGCCTGGCCATAGCGATCCTTAGATCCTTTTTCCATTGCCGCAAGAGATCCCATTCCACGGTAACTTTTAAATAGCTTTCCATTAATATCAATAATTTCTCCCGGAGACTCTTCACAACCAGCAAACAGTGAGCCAATCATTACACAGCTAGCTCCAAGCGCCAGTGCCTTGACTACATCTCCAGAAAACTTAACCCCGCCATCCGCAATAAAAGGCACACCTGCTTCAGCACACACTTTATAACAATCATCAAGTGCAGTTACTTGCGGAATTCCAATACCTGCAACAATACGTGTTGTACAAATCGAACCAGGCCCAATCCCAACTTTTATTCCGTCAACACCTGCTGCAATAAGGTCCCGACACGCTTGCTCGGTTGCCACATTCCCAGCAACCAGATCCACCTTTGTACCAACGCTAGCACGCAGACGCTTAACCATATTTATCACACCTAACGAATGTCCATGAGCAGTATCAATAACCAATGCATCAACACCAGCTTCTATCAGTAACTCGGCTCGTGCAAACTCTTTATCAGAAACACCCATCGCCGCAGCAACACGTAAATTTAAATTACCATCCACACATGCCAACTTGCGATCAAGGTCACCGACATTGAAAGACTTCACTCTTAATACATGCTCTGCTTGTTGTTCAGGAGATAGATTTTTATGAATTACACCTAGGCCACCTAATCGTGCCATCCACTCCGCAGTAGTACCTTCCGTTACGGTATCCATCGCTGAAGAGATGATCGGTATATTCATCTTTATATTTTTTGAAAACTTCGTTCGTAAATCGGTCTGTGTTGGTAGTACTTCTGAGTACTGTGGCTTAAGTAAAATATCATCATACGTAAGACACTCATGCAGTTCTGATAACTTCATATAACTTCCTTTTTAAATAAAAAAATCCCCTTGCAAAGCCTTTCGGTATTGCAAGGGGATATATTACTTTTATTTAATATGCTTTTACAAAATCTTGATCATAACTATTTAGCTCATCAATAAGTCGATTCACTTCAGTGGGGTGACGTTTTTGTAACATCAATTGCTTAGACATTGAGCGTTCAAACTCACTTTTTGCGGCCATCGGTGTAACAGAAGCTGGTACTCTTGCATTGACTACTTTTTTAACTTTCCACTCTGGCATTTTTTCTGGCGTCTTACTCTCTTGTACTCCACCACTACCAAAAATTCTTACTTTTACTGCTGATTTTTTATTAGCAATACTACGTCCCTCTTTTTTAGGAGTAGTAGGACTAGCAGCTAACTTCTTCAGTTGGTCTTTATAAAATTCTGCGACATATTTATCTTCTTCAACATCTATAACACTTGCTGGCATGCGGTTTGCTGCCTTACCATGAATACGCAGTGTAATTGTTCCCTCAGTAGGTGCCACGACAGAAGCAATTTTTCTTGTCGCTTGCACTTTTTTAGATTCTACATTATTTAACCGTGCCAATGACCCTTTCTCCATTGGTTGTACTCCATCAAAAAGAGTTATAACTTTTTTAAATGATTGAAATCCGCAAGTAGTAGGATTTCTGGGAGTTTCACTTTCACTAGTAATGAAAGAGAATTGTCCATCTAAAACATCTGTTTTTAATTCTGGATTAATTAAATTAGCGAGAGAAAAATCACCACTAACAACTAATAGTTGCGTCTTACCAACCATATTATCAAAAGAGATTATTGCATCTCCTTTAATATATTCAATTGTCGAATTAGCGGTAACGACTTGCGCTTCATGTTCTGTTTGAAAAGACTGCACCCAAAGATAACCAGACAAGAGTGTTATGTTATTATCTAAAACTTTTATATGTCCACCACTTGATAGATGATAGCGATGATCATAATAGTCAGTCATAGTTAGTTGTGCACCTAACTCTCCAAATACATCAGCACCATTAGGAATATGCATTCCGAGCTGCAAAGGTTTGGTACTCCCTTGAAAACTGTAAAATACATCTCCACTAACTGCTGACACAAGTGCCACCGGTTTAGCAAGAAGGTTAAAACTACAAAGCAGCCCGATTACTCCGGCCACTAAACAGTAATTACATTTTTTTATACTTCTGTACAATTTCATAGTAATGCCTACTGATTATTTTCCACTCCGCAGTATTGCGGTATTTTTTTCTAAATTCTTCCACTGTTTTAAAGAAAAAATCTTTATTTCCTTTTTTAAGCTCTGCTAAGGATAGCCATAGCTTCGCCCCTCGGTAGTGACGAGATGTTGGATAATCAGCAACAATGCGACTTAGCATTTCTACAGCTTGATCATAATATTCATGAGTCTCATAAGCAGATACTCCTGCCTTGAATAACACATCATCTTTAATATATTTATGTCCTGGATACTGCTTAACTAGAGAGTAAAAATATTGTGCTGATTTTTTATAATCTTTTTTTGCAAAAGACTCATCAGCAACACTCTTTAGTTGTGATGGAGTCCATTTGTAAGTAGTAAATTGCACCATATCTTGCCCAAAACTTTGCTTTGGTGCAATACTGGCAATCTTTCGACTAGCACTTTTTTTCTCAACTTTAAGTTTCAGGTAACTTATTTTTGATTTGAACTGCTGAACATCAAACTCTAATGAGCTAATCCGTGTACGCAGCTCCCGATTCTCTTTAGATAGATTAAGAGCAACCTTTTCGTAATTGTTAATCTTCTTCGCCTTGCCCTCTACTTTTTGCATAAAATTACACGAAGTAAAAAGAGGCAACACCATTACACATACAATAAATTTTTTCATAAAACATAGTCCTTGCTAGATTCATTACTAGTTCTCAACTATATTTATCGGATACAAAATTAAAAAGTTTAGGATTTTAACAAGGTTTTTGTGATTTTAGAAAAAAGTTTCTCTAATTCCAACTACTTGATTAATATACTTAGTTATTCCTCGGGCGACTGCCTGAGCATAACGCCTTTGAAATCTGGGGGTTAGCATAAGTTTTAGCTCTTTGGGATTGGACATAAATCCTACTTCAATTAGTAGTCCAGGCCTTTTTGCTAATAGTAATACATAGAAAAATCCTGGTTTAATACCTCTATTTTTCATCTTATATTTTTTCGCCACTCCAGCAAGCTCACTATGTACAAATTTACTTAATTTTTTAGACGTTTCAACCGTTTTTCCAATAACTAAATCAGTTAAAATATGTTGAATAGGATCGATGGTATGCTTTTTATCTGAAAAATTTTCTAAATCTTCAACCTTATTTACTGCTTTGTTTTTATGATTATCCAGATAATAGGTCTCCATCCCTTGCGCTTTTCTATTTTTACTAGAGTTAATATGAATAGAGACAAACAGATCTGCGTTGATTTTATCTGCCAGTGCAGCTCGTTCGAGTAGTGGGATCTCGCGATCAATAGTACGAGTCATATAGACAGAGAACTTCTTTTTTAATATTTCATAAACCTGTTTGGTAATATCCAAAGTTAGATTTTTTTCGTAGTAGACCTTGGTCTTTTTTCCTACTTTAAGTTTTCCCACGGCACCAATGTCTTCTCCCCCATGGCCTGGGTCGAGAAGAACAGAGAATGCCTCGACTTGGAAACTACATATAATAAATAAAATTATTAAAATATTTTTCATAATACTAATATATTTTTTGTATCTTAAAGCCTGGATAGAAGTGCTTTAAAATTTGTCTATAGTTCATTCCATCTTTTGCTAAGTAAAGTGCCCCTATCTGTGACATGCCAACCCCATGGCCCCTGCCAGCACCGAACAATGAGTAAAAGCGTCCGGTTCTTTTAAATACAAAGTAGCTCGATGATATTTTCTTATGTCCAAAAAATCGTCTAATCTGACTTTTAGGAATCTTTCTAACTTTTTTATCAATAACAACTTTTAGATAGCTACGTGATTTTCGATCAGTGTAAATTTTAATTCTAGATTTATTTGGACTTAATTTATTTTTATTTTTATACCATGTAATAAAACGCATCCACTGCATCATAGAAATTTCAACCTTCCAGCTATTATCTTTTTTTCTTCCAGGAGTGACACATTTTACTGAACGATAATCAGGATAATCAACTCCCCATACCTCTTTAGGAAGTACTGTTCGTCCCCCACAATCAGCATGATAAAAAATAGGAACTAAGTTGTCCCCTTTTGTAGTTATTAAAATTTCACCCGCAGTCTCGCTTGCCGCTTGAATTGTTCTTGCAGTTGCATCTTGAAAACCACCAGAGACTTGGTACCTTTCAGAATTAACAATATCATATGGTGCCTTAAATCGTCTGGTCTCAGATAGTGACTGCGACTCAATTTTTTGGTGAGCATAACTTCTTGCAGCAACTGCTTGTGCCTTGAGGGCCTCAATATGCCAACGACTATTCATCTCTTTGGCCAAAAGTGAAGAGATGTAATCCTCTAATGAAACATTGTTAATCAGATCACACCCTGAGTGCTGATTATTTGTAACAACTAAAAGATCACCTTTATAGCTTGATTTATCCCAACTAATCAGCCCCTTACCTACTTTTAATGAGGCAATTAAAACTGAGGGCCTATGCTGCAGCTTAGTACGTCGTGGCTTACAGTTAAAATAGATACTTTTATTACCGCGATACTTACGTGTGGTTTGATTCGTTAGATCTTTTTTGGTGATATTGTGCCCAGATAGTTTTAACTGCTTTAGGTTGCTGGCAATTTTAACTTTTATAAACTGTGGACTCTTTTTGATAGCAGCTGACGCATGGGTATTCAGCATTAACGATAGGCTGAATACTATGAAAGATTTTAAGAAAACTTTTACCATCCTTGGTAAACTCCCTAATTATAATTAAATCAATAAAATGATCCCCATGAAATGATACATTGTGTCAGCTAAGGATTCAAGGAATTTTTGACAAAAAAAGGCACCTTTTAAAAGGTGCCCTAAATATTTGTAAATAATATGAAATTACTTAGTAATCATAAACTTTGGAACTACTTCATTTCTCTTTCCACCACGTGGTAACGACTTTGGATGGCCATAGCCTTTTACCATTCCGGCATCAACATAAAATACCCCATTCATCTCTGCCTTACGAAGTGCATAAGAGTTTCCATAGTTATTTTTAATCTTAAAATGTGAAGGTCTATACTCACATAGTCCGCGTGAAGCAGTTACATCTTCAATAACTTCCCCCTCTCTGTCTTTACATTTTGCATCTTTTGCCTGAAATTCAACTGCATCTGGAAATTGGTCAACGACATAAACTCCCTCTTCAATAAAGTCTGCAGGGTCAGTATTATCGGCAAGAACACTCATCTTGTCTGATTTTTGTCCATCTTTCATACGTCCATTTTTAGTTAAAATATAGTTCCAATTAACTGTCTTTTGTGTTTCATCATATTGAGACATTGTCTCATCTAGAATTCCCTCGATAGCATAGATTTTTACAATCTCAGCTCCCACTTCCATTAGTTCACGAATATAAGCAATAGACTCATTATCCGTTCTTGAACAACCATGACTACGTGGATCTGCAATTAAATTCAAAAAGAATCCTTTTGAGCGTTCAAGGAAATCTCTTTTATCCTCGCCCCAACCAATAGTTCCATGGGTCCACTGCCCAGCTGCATTTGGCCCTACTTTAGCAGTATACCAACCAAAAGCTCCGCGCATTCCACCTTTCATACCTGTATATTTTTTCTTAAACCACTTTGTTCCACTTGCTCCTGGAGCTGGTGGCAATGGTAAATCACTACGAAACCAAGATGGGTAGTGAGATGTTTCATAAAATTTCTGCCAACGAATAATGTTATAACTTCCTACACTAGTCATCGTATCTTGTTTTCTTGTTTTTTCTCCAGCTAATAAGTCAGTCTCTAAAACTAACTGATGTGGACAACTGCCATCAAGGCATATTTTTTTATAAACCCTAATTTTTTCTGATGCTATATTTTGAATCATAAAGTATGGACTCGGCTCACGCGCTTTAATTTCTGTTGTAGAAATATAACTATAACTAATAAACAGTTTTTCAGATGTCTTAAGTGTCTCGAAACTTTTGATGACTTCAACTTCAATATATGTACTTGGTAGTTCGCTATCTCTTTTAACCACGCGCACCACATCGTTCTCTTTAAGATATCCTAAAAGGTTTCCTGGCTCTCTATTTGGAGCAGACCATACAGAGAGACTATCCGCACTAATAAAGTATTCTCTAGAGTAATCGATACTAGTCTTTGAGCTAACATCACCCTTTATTGCTGAGAGTGAAACTGCAAGTTCTTTTTTGGCATCCATCTGGTTTGAACAACCCACTCCATAAACGAGAGCACTGCCAATAAGAAGCGTAGAAAGTAAATTTGTTGCATTCATGCTGATCCCCTAAGTAAGACTAAATATTAATTAATGCTTAGGGATAATAGCCCAAATACGCTTCGCGTTAAAGGGGTTGTGTAATGTTTACAATGCATGTTTATAGCCGTAATTTCGAACAGTTAGGTGCCAGTTCAATTGATACTAGCACAATATTGAAACTTATTGCTCGTCATATTATACTCCATAGCTCCCTCTGACGCAGTCGGAATAGAGCACCCTACTCCACCACCACTTCCACGAGCTCCCATATCATACCATTTTGAGCCATCACAAAACTCCATAACGGCATTAGTAAAGTTATAACGTCTTTGGCCTGCAACACTACAAACTCCAGAGGTTAGTGGTGGAGAAAAACTTAGAGATGAAATACTGTTATCATAGTAATTTGCGCTCCAGATATGACCAT
>DAOWEO010000169.1 GCA_030638415.1 Bdellovibrionales bacterium
GCCTGAGCGATATCTTGTCGTTGCCATCTCATTTTTAAGCTGCATAAAAGCAGTCCAAATATAATCAAAAAATTGAATTTCAACAATTGGCTTAATTCCACGCATCGCCTGACCGATCGCCCGTCCAATTACATTAGCCTCTGCCAATGGACTATTAAAAACTTGGTCAACATGAGACTCTCTTTGTAGGCCAGAAGTTACCTTAAAGACTCCCCCCTTACCTTTTAGATTCTCATCAGCTAATTTTTCCTTATCAGAAAAATCTGCAACATCTTCCCCAAAAGCCCGCAATAAAATATTCTTTTTAAATTCTTGCTTTAAAGTTCTGTTAATCATGGTTGCCATTGGCACATCATGTTTGCCTACAAATTTTGGTGCAACTGAAAATTTTTCACAACTCATATCAACCGTTTCAGAGTAAAGATGGTCCATTGCTGTAGACTTCTCTGGCCATGGAGTCGCAATTGCCTTATTCATTGCCTCTTTAACTGTTCGAGAAGCATCCTCTAAGCACTGATCGACCTCTAATTGAGTAAATAGTTTCGATTCAACTAAAAACTTAGGATAAGCGATAAACACGTCATCAATTTTTTCCTGTTCCAGCTCTTCAGTACTTCGATACATTTTTTGATCATCAGAAAGTGAGTGAGAGTAAGGTCTTGTTACTTTTGCATGGACAAGTACCGGCCCTTTTTTAGAGCGTAAATATTGCTCTGCTTCTAAGGCGATGCGATAACTATCAATTGGACAACTGCCATCACACGTAAGAACCTTGAGCCCTGGAAAATTTTCAAATGCCTTAGAAATAGATCCACCAGGTGTCTGTACTGAGGTTGGAACTGAGATAGCATAACCGTTATCTTCAATCATAAAAAGAACTGGAAGCTTATTAACACAAGCTGTAGTCATTGCCTCCCATAGCTCTCCTTGCGAAGTAGTCCCATCACCTGAAGAGGTATAAACAATTTCATCTGGATTTGAAGCAATATCTTGCTCTAGTAGCTTCTCTGATTTTAGTTGTTCAAGGTAGTGTCCACCTTCTGCAATCCCACAAGCTTGTAGAAACTGTGTTCCAGTGCAAGAGGATTTAGTAATTATATTCAGCTTTACATTTCCCCAGTGGGCAGGCATTTGGCGGCCATGGCTGGCGGTATCTCCAATATTTCCATTTGCCTGACAGAGCATTTCGTAAGGAGTAACTCCCAGACCAAGACATAAAGCGCGGTCACGGTAGTAAGGAATAAAATAGTCATATGATGGTTTTAAAACCTTAGCAAATGCTGTCAGTACACCCTCATGGCCTGCTCCTGAAATTTGAAAAAAAGCTTTATTTTGCTTACGCATACTAATTTCTGCATCATCAAGTTTTCTTGAGGTATAAATATTTTTAAGCATTGCAAACAGGTCATTTTTTTCTAATGACAGTTCTTTCAATAGTTTTACTTTATTTTTCATGGGTTCCCACCTTGCTATTTATGGGAAATATACGTGAAAAAGCGAGAAAAAAGAAGTCTTTTTTTACCTTATTTAGAAGTGAGCATCTTGAATAAACTTACTTTTGATTTTTTGCTCCATATCATCACTAAAAACAACAAAGTTGGATATTTTCTCCATTACTTTGCCTTCAAAAAATCGAGTAATCTTCCTGGCCTCTCCAACCTCATCTAAAAGATTTTCTAGACCATCAATCTCTGGAGTAACCGGCAGTTCATCAATTTTATTGCGCAAGGTTGAAATGTGCTGCTCGATCTTGGTTAAATCAAATGTATTTACAATATATTCTAAATCTTTCAGCTGTACTGACATTTCACTCTCAATCCCTTCAAGCTCAGCAATACGCGTCTCACGCTCTGACACGTCTATTTTAAGCTGGGCAATCTCATTGTCGGCTTGCTCTTTAAAACTATCAGTCGCAAGCTTGAGTTGGTCAGAATCTCCCTGTAGGGTAGTTAAAGACAAATTATGCTCTTCATATTTTTTAGTATGCTCAGCCTCAATTTTTTCAAGTTCTGAATTCCAAATCTCTTTTTCAGACTTAAATTCACGAACTTCCTGATCACGCCTTGCCCCCTCTTTTTTAAGCTGGGCAATCTCATTTTCATACTCTTCAAATATTTTTCCATCAGCGCCGGATGCAATTGCATCATGCTTGTTTGCATGAGAGAAATTTGCTGCTTTTGATTGCTCACGAATAAGCTCTTCTTGTAATGAAGAAATTTGCAGCGAACTCTCGGTCAACCTACGCTGTAATGCTTGAAACTCAGCACTATTATCCACTGCGCCAGTTGCATTCTTTGCTTGCATCAACTCTGTCTCTAGTTGGTTTATACGATTTTGAGCCTGCTGTAGCTCTACTCCTGATGTAGGAGGACTAGCTGCTGCAATATTGTTTTGCTGTTCTTGCTTAAGCTCTTGCCTAAGATTTTTTATTTCTAAGTTAAGCTCTTCCAGCTCTCCACTACTATCAGCAGGACCACTCTCTTTTAACTTAATATTACTTTTCTTTAAGTCACTGATCTTATCTTTGAGCTCTTCAATCTCATCTTCAAATTCACTAACATCTACATCTGCAGAGTTACTAGGCTTAGCTTTAAGCTCTTTTTTTACCTTTTTTAGTTCACGCATGAGATCATTTTTCTCTTGCTCTAACTCTTCATACTCTTCTGAAGATGACTCTGAATCTGCACTAAGTTGTTGGCTTTTTAGCTTCTTTTTTAAACTTTTAACTTCTCGCTCTAGCAGTCTATTTGACTCTTCTGACTCTTCAAGTTCCTCACTATCAACAGGAGAGCTAACTGCTTTTTTGCTCTTCACTGATTTTAAATCTCTTTTTAGCTTTTCAATTTCAGCTAAAGCTTGATCACGCTGATCCTCAATACCGTTGAGAGTACTAGAATCAACTGAATCTTTTTGCAGATTTAAAATTTCATGTTTTTTGGTATTTAACTGCTCTTTAAGTTTTTTATTATCTTGCTCTAAGGCCTCTTTTTGAAAACGTAGCTCATCCATCTCATCGTTGTCGGCACTACTTTTCATCAACTCTAGATTCTTCTTTTTCTCTCTTTCTAATTTTTCTTTGAATTTTTCCATTCGACCAAGAGCATCTTCTTTTGCATCTTCTAACTCTTCTAGCAGGTCATCATCAACTTGAGATTTTTCTAATTTTTTATTTTTGGCCCTTTGCTCACGTAATAATTTTTTGAGACCATCTGCTTCATCCTCGGCACTATTTTTCTCTGCCTCTAAGTCTGCAACATAATCTTCATCTATCCCTTGAGCATCAAAGTTTTTTTGGCGATCCTTGATTTTACTAAAATCTTTTTTTAAACGTGCTAGCTCTTTTTGTGAGCTACGATATTCCTGCTCAAGTTCCTCTTGGTCACCGACTTCTTCTAAAGCATCTGTCAGGTTGCTACTCTTATCTTCTTCAACCTCTAATTTAGACTCTAAATTAGATATTTTAGTTAAAAATTTCTCACGCTCTTGCTGAATTTTTTCTTCTATTTCCTCAGTAGAGATACCTTTAAGCTGGCCTTTATTTTTCTCAAGCTCTTGCTCAAACCGCTCTTTTAAAACAACTACCTGTTTTTTAACTTTTATATTCTTTAATTTTTGTGAATCGAGCTGACTTGTTAAACTTCCAACAATTGCCTTATGCTGCTTAGTAAGACCAATGACCTTTTTTTTAAGCTGTATTAAAATGTTACCTTGCTTTTGCTCACTCATTTGCGTAGTTCTCCAGTATCTATTGTACAGAAGATAGTGGTACTACCCAAGCCAAGGAAAAAACATCCTAATAGCAGATTAAATCAGTACTGTTTTTGTCTTAATTAGCTTCCCAACTGGAATATCGAAGCGTTGAAGTATCTTAGTTATTTCCATCGGCCTAATTCCACGACCTTCAGGAGCATCTACACGTAATTGAATACCGAAACGAGAAAACTCCGGCAGTACTTCATTAATTATTTCACTTTGCTCTTGTGAACAATTAAGAGTTACGAGATCAAGTGTAATAATCTTATCTCGAACATCTTTACTAATATAAGTTTTTGTTTTTTTTACATAGGAATCTACCATTATGCTTTTTGCAGCAAGAAGAGTATTATATTTTGTAATGATTTCTTCTTTGGAAATTTTTTCTACTATAGGGATAAAATATTCCATCTCTTTAATTGCAATTTGAATAGAATTTTTAATTTTCTCTAGTGGTGTTACTTCTTTAAAAATCAAACCTCGTTCAGAACACTCATTTAAGAGAGATAAAATTTTATTTGTATCATCCCATGGAAGTTTTACCCTCACATCAAATATTTCATCTAAGCTATTAACTCCTAAGGATAAGGCTGGGCCTAGCGATATAAAAGGATGTGGGTTATAACCATGGGTCATTGAAATTTCAATATCTGCCCGCTTAAAGACACGCATCATAATTTTTTGTAAATCAAGGTGAGATGTAAAACAAATTGGACCAAGTTTAGAGAAGCGCAAGCGATATGATATTCCACCAATCGCTTTAGTTGCATTTTGGTTTTTTCTACGCCCCATTCCTTTGGGTTTTTCATATGGACTATTGGTTAATGCACCAAGGTCAACCATATATTCTTTACGTTTTTCAATCATACCAGAAAGATCACATGCAATTCCACAGTGGTAACATACAAGTTTCTTATTGTTTTTATCATGATTATTTTCTAAATCTTCTAAGTTGGAGTAATGTACAATTCTATCAGCAGGCTTTCCACATGGAGGCGACATTCTGCCCTTCACTGCAGCTTTCCACTCCTGAGCTAAAAAACCTTCTTTTAATCCAACATCAATATGATCCCAAGGTAATCTGGCATCAAGACGAATTGTTCCTAGGTATAAAGCAGTATCAATTTTATTATCTACCAAGGCTTTTTGCCATAACTCATAATCAAAGCAGTCTTTCCACCCATCGAAGCGACCACCATTTTTCCAAACATCATATAGAACGTTTGCCAAGCGACGATCACTACGTGCTAGTATACCTTCAATCACACTCTCTTTGGAATAATGTCGCTTAAAATTTAGCCTATATTTTCTGGCCGCTTGATATAAGATTTCTTGTTTTCTTTCTATTTCATCAACACTTATCATATCAGCCCATTGAAATGGAGTGTGTGGCTTAGGGATAAATGAAGAGACAGATGCCGTCACAAGAGCCTTACCACCAGCAAACTTATTACCAACCCGCTTAGCATTGTAAGCGGTCTGCATAATTCCTTCTATATCTTCGTCTGTCTCTGTAGGTAGACCAATCATAAAATATAGCTTCATCTTTTGCCAACCACGGCTAAAGACCTGCTCTGTAGTTTTTAGAAGATCTTCTTCTGAAATATTTTTATTAATAACCTGTCTTAAGCGCTGACTACCAGCCTCAGGTGCAAAAGTTAATGCTGATTTTTGCACACTTGCTAATTTATCAAGAACCTCTGGCTCCATTCCATAAGCACGTAAAGAGCTAAGGCCCAAAGTCGCCTTCTCTGCCTGGACCCGATCTAAAAGATCTAAAAGTAGTGGAGTAATGGCAGAATAATCGGCAGTAGAAAGACATGTAAGAGAAGCTTCATCAAAGCCTCCCTCTTTAATTCCCTTAACCACTGATTCAATAATATCATTTGGATCTCTTTCTCTAACTGGTCTATAAATCATTCCGGCTTGGCAAAAGCGACATCCTTCGGTGCACCCTCTAGATAGCTCGACAGAAAACCTATCAAATACAGCTGTTAAATGAGGAATAGGAGAAGTCGTAGGAAATGGATACTCTTTTAGCGATGGAACGATAAAACGCAAAACTTTCTTTTTCTCTGGATCATTAATATGTTCTCCGACAACCTGAAAACCACTTCGATCATCAATTAATGTTGTAAAGCATGATGGTACATAAATACCATCCCATAGTGAAAGCTCTTGCAGAATATCTTTGCGTGCGATCCCCTTTTCACGACATCCTGAAATAAAATATGCCAATCTGACAAAAAGATCTTCACCATCGCCGATAACTATAAAATCCATAAATGGAACAAGTACCTCAGGATGAGTGGCACAGGGACCTCCCGCAATCACAAAAGGATCATCATTTGATCTATCCTTTTGCCATAGAGATATTCCTCCCAAATCTAACATATTTAAAATATTGGTGTAACTGAGTTCATGCTGTAAAGAAAATCCAACAATCATAAACTTCTCTAATGGTGTGTATGATTCCATCGACACCAGAGATAGGTCCCTTTTACGAATTTCATCTTCCATGTCAGGCCAGGGGCAAAACACCCGTTCAGCTGCAATATCATCCACTCTATTTAACTGATCATATAAAATTTTAAGCCCTAAGTGACTCATTCCTATTTCATAAACATCTGGAAAACATAGGGCCACCGTTGCCCTTACTTTTGTCCAATCTTTATATAAAATATTATGTTCACCACCGATATAACGAGCTGGCTTTAGCACTTGATCTAAAAAAGATGAGTAGGGATTTATTCGGTTCATTTATAATGAATTTTTTTTGATTCTAATTTTATCAATAATCTCTTGTCTCTCCTGAGGAGTCCAGTATGCATTTTTCTCATCATCAAAAACATTGTGCTCTACTAATAAATTAATCGCGTCGTAATTACGATCTCCAAGAGTCAACATGATATCTCCAACCCAATTGGGACATTTTTCAACAATTTCCATTAGATCACTCTTTTTAAATTGATATAAAGTAACATCTGTAAGTGCCACCGTTGAAGTGAGTCGACGCACATCTTTAAAAAACTCCACTTCACCAATAAAATTCTTAGGCCCTAATTTGTTAATTAGATTTAGCTGACTATCCTTTTCAACTACAACACCAATATTCCCACTCTCGATGAGATATAAAAAGGCAGAACCTTGCCCTTGTGTATAGATAATATCATTTTTAGTATAAGTCTGTTTTACTTCATTTAGCATAACAACTACCTTTCAATTTTTCGACCATATTTGTACTCATAGGATACTTTATTATCCCTTTTTCACAAATAATTCCTTCAATGAACATATGTTCCGTAATATCAAAACTGGGATTTATGGCCCTTGCACCTAAAGGTGCTACGCGCTGATTTCTAAAAGATAAAATTTCATCCTCAGATCTCATTTCAATAGGAATATCATCACCACTGTTAGCATTCAGATCAAAGCTACTAGTTGGGGCTACAACGTAAAATGGAATACCATAATGCTTTGCAACTATGGCCAAGGTAGAAGTTCCAATTTTATTAGCACTATCGCCGTTTGCAGCAATACGATCTGCCCCTACAAAAATTGCATCAACAAGTCCTTGTTTCATTAAATATGAACATGCCCCTTCAACACTTATTTCAAATGGAATATCCTGCTGCTGCAGCTCAAAAGCAGTTAATCTCGCTCCTTGCAAATAAGGCCTCGTCTCCGACGCATAGACATGCTCTACACGTCCTTTTGAAAAAGCATAGCTAATCACTCCAAGAGCAGTTCCCATCGGCCCACAAGCCAGCATACCTGTATTACACAGTGTCATTAGCCTATAGGTCGGTTTATTAACGATTTTATCAAGATCATCTAGTGCCATCTTCGCCATAGATAGATTATCACTATATATCTGGTCCATTTCACTTTTAGCAAATCTTTCTAACTCACTGTCAAATCCAACTAAATTGCCATGCAGCTGCGTAAATGCTTCCGCTTTTGTAATACTACGATTTAATTCAAATTCAAGGTTTACAGCAGTTGGTCTAGATTGCTTGAGATATTCAGCTTGCTCTAAAAATTGCTCAAAATTGCCTGTTGGATTATCCTTAGCCCAAAGAACCATTCCCCACAATGCAGTAAACCCAATAAGTGGAGCTCCACGAACCACCATCTTCTCAATAGCATCATAGCAATCTTGAATTGTTTTTACTGAAAAGTATTTTTCAACAAGTGGAAGTTCCCGTTGATCAATTAAAATGAGAGAATCTTCATTCCATCTAAGTGCTTCAACCACAACGTCACCTTTAATTTCCGAATAAGCCTTTTAATAATTTATTAACTTTCTTATTTTTTAAAATTTTATCAGCATTTTTTCCCAGTTTCTTTTTTAAAACCTTCTCAATTTTTTTCTTACCCTGCTTTTTTAAATAAGCATTACCTATTTTTTTCACACTATATTCATAGTCAGGTAACATTGCTAAATTATCTCCAACTAAGCGAAATGGTAATTCACTTTTCCCAGTCTGCTTTTTTAAATGGTTACTAATAATACCTGCAGAATCTTTCCATGAACCAGTAATTTCACTTCTGCCTTTCTTTGCAAAAGGGTATATGTGACCACGTCCCTTAATAAGTATTTTTTTATTTACCCCATTTAAGATGAAAGAACTAAGAGTAATTTTAGAATCAGAGAGCTTCCCTTTTGACTCTATTAGCTCAAATGAATTATCAAGATTAAGTTTTTTACCTTTAACCTTCTTCTTTAAAAAGGATAGTTTACTTAAATATTGTTTAGTAAGTTTTTCAAGATCAATTTTTTCAACCATTCCATCTTTTAATTTTGCAGTATACGATCCGTTAAACTTAAGATCCTCACCTTTGAACTCTGCATTCAGTGATACTGACGCATCAGCCACTCCTTTAATCTCTCCAACCTCAGCTGGAATAAATGGGGAAAAAGATTCAAATGAAACACGTTTTACAACTGCTTTCGTTTTATTTTTAATACTTAAATCTTTAGAAATAGTTCCAGATGATTGCACAGTAACAAGACCTTTATCTATCTTAAACTGGCAGTTTTTAAGAGAGTATTTTGGATAACTAAAGTTCACTAAACAATCGTGCGATACTTTCATTTTCCCTATCACAATATTTTTCATACTTGTTGTTAATACGAACGAAGGTAAAACCAAAGGTATACTACTCTCTGTAACATTCCCTGCTGCCTCTATATTTGGTGCAGCAGCCACTGGTTCAGCTTTGGTCTTTTTAGTATTTGCCATCATTTTGGTAATAAACTGCTGTGGAACTGTTATATTTTTCACCAGCAGAGTACTTGTAATAGGCTTTAACTTCGCTAAATCTATTTTTGTTAGATCTTTAGGTAGTCTTAGACTCACTTTAGATAATGCAACTCCATCAAACATCTTTATTTTAGATTTTGTAGTAATTTTTGTTGCAGTTATACTTGTCTGGTTGCTAATTTCAATTGCATTACCTTCAAATTTATAAATAAGAGGAGATGATATATTTGTTTTCAGCTTTGGTAAGATGCGTCCATTTTTGTTTATTGCAACAGAGCCAGTCATCTTAAATAAGCTATTTTGGGTAGTTAATTTTGGAATAGATAGTTTCATAATCCCTAGAAAGTCTTCAGGATGTAACTGAACTTTAATTTTTGCCAAATTTAAATTACCATCCATGAAGCTAAAATTTAAATTTATCTTATTTTGATCTTTCATTGCAAAGTTATAAGTACCTTCGATACTACCACTTTCATGTACCACAACATTAATTTTATTAGTAAGAATAGGAAATTTCCAGCCCAAAGGTAGAATGGAAGTATCATGAAACTTTAACTCCATAGGAATTTTAATCATCTTTTTAAAAAGAATTTCATTTAAATTAAATGTTCCAATTAGAATTGGTTTTAATGATATTTTATTTTCACCAGCATTTAAATTGACCAACGACACCATTTCAAAAGCAGAATTTCCGGACAGGCCTACTTTTTTAAGTAGTAATTTTTTTACAATAAAGTTTCCATTTGTTTCAGGGAAAATAGAGTAAGTGAACTCTGCATTACTGACTTTTATATCTAAAAAACTATGCAATACAAAGGCGGGAAGTGATACGTTGGCAGACTCATCTTTTTGCTGTTTTTTGACATTTTGGACTTGCTTTGTAGGGTTCGTAATTACATTTTTTTTGGGACTACCCATGGCATCATCCCAATTTGTTTTTACCTTACCTTGTTTAAAAAATATTTTGGGTGCATCAATTTTTACTAGAAAACGTCCTCCCCCTTTTAAAACATTTAAAATTGGAATATCAACTGTTGCATCTTTCAGAGAAACCAAAGGTATCTTATTTTTTTTCAAACTCATCTCTAGATTTTTAATATTTAATTTTATACCTGGAAAAAGAGAGTAGCTCACATGCTCTAAAGAGACATTTGCATTAGGAAACTGCTTTTGTATATTCTCAATTACCATGAGACGAATTTGTTCAGGTTTAGCGACGTAATTTATAAAATAGTAACCCACACCAACCAGACTTATTGCACCAATAATTGATAAACTTAGTATACCTATTAATATCTTTTTTTTCACTGGAACTCCTAAATTATATAATTGTCAGAGGGCTTAAGTGAACAAGAAATGTCTTTTGCTCACCACTGGTAAAAAGTATTTTAACCTTTTCACTTTTCCCTTCACCGTCCGCATATACTACTTTACCCTGTCCATATAGAGAATGTTTTATTTCACTTCCCACAGGGTAAGTAGCTCTTTTTACTTGTACTTCGTATACGACTTCATCATCCCAGGGAGATTCCTGAGAATAATCATCTTCACAGTCTTGCTCACTATCCCAAGATGAAGAGTGTGAAATCTGCCACTTTTTCCATTGATAATACTCTTCTGGAATTTCGTAGATAAAGCGACTTGCCCCATTACTGTTAATCTGACCAAATAACATGCGGCTTTGTGCCCACATTATATATAGTTTTTTCATCGCTCTGGTCATGGCAACATAAAAAAGTCGTCGCTCTTCTTCTATACCTTCGACAGTATCAAAGCTACGCACTGATGGAAAAATCGTTTCCTCTGTACCAGTAATAAAAACATAAGGAAACTCTAACCCTTTTGCTCCATGAATAGTCATTAAAGATACTTCTCCATTATCTTCATCATCACTATCAGCATGAGGATCAAGTGAGATAGTTTCTAAAAACCCCTGCAAGGATGGCTTGGCAGCACTATCTTGGTACTGGCTAAGAGCATTTCCTAGTTCGTCCAAATGTTCGATTCGGGCAATCGACTCATAATCTTTTTTACTTTTCAAAGTATCGTAATACCCTGACTCCTTTAAAATTTTATCATAGATAACTGCAGGAGATTCACTATGCTCGTCTAAAAGTTGGTTTTCTGAAATAAGAGTTACAAACTGGGCGAGAGAAGATTTAACTTTTGCACTCATTTTAATATGCTTGTACTTTTCTACATTTTCCACAATATCAACAGTGGTCTCCCATAATGATAGATTCTCATTAATTGCAGCCTGTTCAATTTTTCTCAGAGTTGTCACTCCAATTCCACGTGATGGTACGTTAATAATACGAGAGAAAGCTAGATTGTCTTTAAAGTTAGTAACCAATCTTAGGTATGAGAGTAAATCCTTAACCTCTTTTCTTTCATAAAAGCGAATTCCACCAATAATACGATAAGGAATATTTTTTTCACGTAGCGCATCTTCTAAAATACGGGACTGAGCATTCGTTCTATAAAAAACGGCAATGTCATTAAAATCATCTCCCTCTTGCTGGATTTTAGAAATAGTTTGGGCCAGGAAGCTCCCCTCCTTGCGATCATCTTTTACTTCAACAATATCAATGGCCTCACCACTCTGGTTATCGGTCCACATCTTTTTACCTTTACGCATCTGATTACGTGCAATCACATGCCCTGCAGCTTCAATAATATTTTTGGATGAGCGGTAATTTTGTTCTAATTTTAAAACTTGTGCATTATCATATTGCTTTTCAAAATCTAAAATATTATAGATATTAGCACCACGCCAAGAGTATATTGATTGATCTTCATCTCCTACTACACATATATTTTGACTCTTTTGTGCCAGTAGATTTAGCAATTTAAATTGTGCTTTATTAGTATCTTGATATTCATCAACTAAAATATACCGATATCTGTTTTGGTAATTTTCTAAAATATTAGGGTGCATTTCAAAAAGCTGTATTACTGCAGTAATCAATCTTCCAAAATCGAGAGCATTGGCCTTATGTAATTCTTGCTCATACTCTAAAAAGAACTCCCAGAAAAAATCAGCTCGTTCCTCTTCTAAATTAATTGGTAAATTACTACTACCAATAACTCCTTCTTGACCCTGGTAATAGCCCGCATTGTTGAGATTATCAATATAATGTAAAATCTCAACAGGGTTATGATCTTGTCGAGACAGCCCACGCTTTCTCAATAGTGCTTTTACAATAGCCGTTGACTCTCCTGTATCATAAATTGTGAAGTTACGACTGAGCCCAATATAAGTTGCCTCACGTCGTAACAAAGTTGAGCAAAATGAGTGAAACGTAGTGATTTGCAGAGTTCCTTCACGTTGCTGCACCTGTGAAGCCACACGAGAGCGCATCTCTTTTGCTGCTTTATTTGAAAAAGTCATTGCTAGAACTTGGTGCCCACTCACCTTTTTCTCTTCTAAGAGATAAGCTATCTTTGAAACGAGTGTTCTAGTCTTCCCAGATCCTGCACCAGCTAAGAGCATCATGGGCCCTTCGGTTTGCTCTACTGCTTTTTTTTGTGATTCATTTAGTTTACTTAAATCAAACATACTGCTCTACTCAACCGTTACTGATTTTGCAAGATTACGTGGTTTATCGATATCGGTCCCTTTAAATTTGGCCATATAATACGACAATAGTTGGTTCACAACATTTACGTAAAGAGGAGCAAGATCACCTAGATCAGTATAATTAAGACCAATATAGTAATCACTCATCTCCTCTAAGCTGGCATCACCCTCCGGGCCAATAGTAACAATAATTCCACGTCTCGCTTTTACTTCTTGAATATTTGAAACCGTCTTGTCATAAAGCTCCTTACCAACAATAGCAATGTTTACCATCTCTTCATCAATTAGAGCAATCGGCCCATGCTTTAACTCTCCAGCGGCATATCCCTCGGCGTGAACGTAGGCAATTTCTTTAAGCTTCAAAGCCCCTTCTAAAGCGATAGGAAAATAACTTCCTCTTCCAGTAAAAATAAAACCTTTTTTATTGTAAATTTCAGATGCAATTTCTTCAATTTCCTCACTACGATTTAAAATAGAGTCAATTCGATCAGCTAAAAGATTGAACTCTTTAATATAATAACCATCTTCAAATTTTTTAAGCAGTGCTGAACTATAAAGATATCCTGTTAGTACTTGCTGCGTAAAAGCCTTAGTACTTGCAACTCCAATTTCGATACCGGCCCTAATCAACATATTCTCATCACAATTTCGATAAAGGGTAGAGCCTTCAACATTTACAACTGAAATTGTTTTAAGCCCAGACTTGGTACACAGTTCTTGTGCAGCAAGTGTATCTGCAGTTTCCCCAGACTGACTTATAAATAAACCCAGCTCTCCTTCAAGTAGAAGGGGATTACGATATCGAAATTCACTTGCCTGCTCTACGTTACAAGGAATTTTGTTAAATTTTTCTACAAAGTTTTTAATTACCAACCCTGCATGCCAAGCTGTTCCACATGCAACGACATGTATTAGCTTAGGCTCAATTCCTGTTAAGGAGTGAAAAGAGATTCCTCCTAAATTAGAATAGTACTGAGCAAAAGAGCGAATAAGTGCCGGCTGTTCATGAATCTCTTTGAGCATATAGTGCTCAAACTCACCTTTTTCAGATAGCTCTAAATTCATCTCCTGCTCTTGCATAAGAAAACGTTTAGAATAGCTTCCGTCTAGTTCAAAAAATTGGATAAGTGGATCAGTTTTAATATCTAAAACGCAGATAACTTCATCCTCTGGAAAGTAGATGGTATCAGCCATTCCCACAAGTGCATAAGGATCAGAAGATGTGAAAATATCACTACCATGACTTTGGCTGCCACATACCAAAGGAGCCCCACGTTTTATCGCAACAATCTCCTCTCGATCTTTATCCATTATAAGAAAAGCTGAGTTTCCTTCAATCTGCTTAAAAGCGATAGAAACTGCTTCTTGCAAAGTTTTGGTTGTCTTAAAAGCCCTTACTACAAGTCCTAAAAAAACTTCTGAATCAGTCTCTGAGAGAAATTTCATCCCTTCTGATTTTAATTCTGATTTTAACTTTGTAGCATTTTCAATAATGCCATTATGAACAATTCCAATATTCTCAGCTAAATGTGGATGTGCATTCGTATCGTTAACTTCTCCGTGTGTTGCCCAGCGGGTATGTCCAATACATGCATGGCTATTTTCAAGATCAACTTCTTCTAACGAATCAATAAGGTTTTGAAGTTTTCCTGATTTTTTACATAGTTTTAACTCACTTTTTTTGGATTTGAAACAAACTCCTGCCGAGTCATACCCACGGTACTCCAACCTTTTGAGCCCTTCAACAACATTACTTACTGAATTTTTTAGACCAACATGTCCTACAATGCCACACATAAGCGTTCCTTTTATTTCTTTTTTACAAATTTCTTAGCAAGATTCTCTTTAGTAACCTGACGCCCTCTTGCAACTGCAAATGCTCCTGCTGGCATCGATTTATTAATCGTTGAACCACTGGCAACATAGCAACCTTCTCCTAACTCAATAGGTGCAATCATTTGGGAGTCAGAACCAATAAAAGAGTTCTTTCCTATTTTAGTTTTATGTTTAGCAGCACCATCGTAATTACACGTGATAAAGCCACATCCAATATTAGTATTTTCACCAATTTCGGCATCTCCAACATAGCTAAGGTGGCTAACTTTCACCCCTTTCTCTAACACTGATTTTTTAATTTCAACAAAGTTACCAATTTTAGCAGCTTCACCAATATCAGCATTTGGCCTTAAGTGTGTAAATGGACCAATTCCAGCATTAGTATGAATAATTGCTTGATCCACATAAGAGTAAGCCTTGACCACTACTTGATTTTCAATTGTAGAATTTTTAATAATACTACCTACCTCAATTAATGTGTTCTCACCTATTTTGGTATTTCCACGTAACGAGACATTTGCTTCAATCACGCTCCCCTCACCTATTTCCACATCAAAATCAATTGCAACAGAGCGAGAATCTCTAAAGCGAACCCCATCTTTTTGTAATTGTGCCACTTTTCTACTATTTAAAATATGTTCTGCTTTTTCTAGCTGTACAAAATCGTTGACCCCTAAAAATTGATCTGCATAGGGAAAGCAACACGCTTGTACATTTCGCTCACTACAAAAAAGATCTGTTAAGTAGAGCTCTCCTGCATTGTTGTTAGTATTAATACCATATAGATGATCTAGAATATAGCTCGTCTTAAAAAGATATACCCCTGAATTCACTTCTGAAATTTTAGCAACATCTTGATCAGCATCTTTCTCTTCTATTATTTGAAATCCTTGCTTAGCTGGTACTATTCGACCATAACCGGTTGGAGACTCAACACTCATTGAAGCAACTACTGCATCACTATCACTATCATCCCTAGCTTGCAATAACACCTGATAGACATGGCTCTCTAGTAGTGGTGTATCAGCACATAATATAAGCGTATAATCATAATCTTTTGCGCTGGGATTTTGGTCAAAATAGCACTGGACAGCATGTCCTGTCCCTAATTGCTCAGATTGAAAAGTAAAACCAATCTTCTTATCACTATATTCAGCTTTAATATAGCTCTCAACATCCTCCCTCTTATGGCCTGTAACTAGTGATATAGTGTATTTTCCTATATTCTCTTGCTCTAAGAAGTTAAATGCTGACAAAAGTGTATAGTCCACTAACTTCTTTCCCTGACAATCAATCATTGGTTTTGGAAGCGAGCTTTTTAATCTAGTTCCTTTTCCTGCTGCTAAAACAACAATGGCGATACTTTTTTCCATACTATTTTCCTCAAGTTTTATATCGGACAAACTTACTCGGTTTTCTAATCAGTGTTAAATAAAGGCTTTACGCTTGTCGTGATTTTATCCCATAAATTATTTAAATGAAATATTAAATAATTAAAAATAAACTTAAAGAAAATTAACCATTTTCCCGATTAAATCTTGTAAGACGGAACTTGAGTAACCACCAAAAGATTTAGGAGCAGGTTATGGTAACAAATTATGAAGGCGATGATATAGAATTTAAGGAAAGCCTTCCACTACTTCCTATAAGGGACTTAGTTGTATATCCTTTTATGATTCTTCCACTGTTTGTAGGTAGACAATCTTCAATTCAGGCAATTGACCACGCTTTAAACAATACAGATCGTTTAATTCTTCTGGCCAGTCAAAAAGATATTACAGCCGAAACTCCAGAGCCAAGTGAAATATTTGATCTTGGAACTGTTGCAATGATTATGCGCATGAGAAAACTTCCCGATGGAAGAATTAAGATTCTAGTGCAAGGCCTATCAAAAGCACGAGTCACTAGCTTCGAGCAACAAGACCCATTCTTTGTTGTAAAGGTTGCAAAAGTTGAAGATACTACTATCAACCAGGAAGACGTAAATATAAAAGCACTTATGAGGACTATTCGAGATCAACTTGAAAAAGTTATTAATCTTGGA
>DAOWEO010000011.1 GCA_030638415.1 Bdellovibrionales bacterium
TAAGGATCTTAAAGAAGAGATTAAAACAGCATCTCAGCGAGACTTACCATCTCTTTTTTATCAACTAAACTTACAACATAGCTTGGCCAAGCGAATGGCAGAAACAGTCACACTTCCTGATTGTAGTGCACCATTTTTTGCATTTATGCTTTTAGAAGATAATAAAGGGAAAATAAAAGATTACTTTTTAGGTCACGTCTCATTTTTATCTGCAGCCTACAAAACACGTATTTTAGATTGGAAAAAAGCCCCTTTAGCCCAAGTCTTCTATCAAAATAGAGAAGATGAAGAGTTCTTTATTGAGCTAGATCAAGGTGATATTTCAGGGACACTCAAGCAGCGCTGTCTCCTTTCAGTACAAAAAGGACGCCTAGTTAGAGTGGAGCGGGGTGATTGTATTTTCCAACTCACCAAGCACAATAGTTGGGAAAAAGTTGAAGAGATCCATATTGCATTAGAAGGTGGAGCAGGACAGGCCATCAGGCAACTACCGTTTGGAGTTGGTTATACTAATGAGCGTAGTTGTGAGCTATTAGGACTGCTAGATCAAACTCAGTATGATCTAATACAGCGTCGTTCTGATAAGCCCCTACTGATTATTGGTGGAGCAGGGAGTGGTAAAACAACTGTCGCCTTACATCGTCTGGCCGTACTTTGCGAGAAATACCGTCATTTTCCTAATCAGGTTTTAGTTATTGTTCCTCATCAGGGGTTGATCCGCTTGTCGCAAAAGCTATTAGATAGTATTGGACAGAGTAAGATTAAAATAAAAACGGCAGATGAGTGGTTCTTGTCTCAGTGCCAAAAATTATTTACTAATATAAAATACAAAATGTCTAAAGAGACGCCTGCCTTTGTATCACTAGTTAAACGTCACCCAAAAATTCAAATGGTATTTGATATTTACTTAGAAAATTACAAACAAGATATAATTGAAAAATTAGAAAAAATACAACTTACACTACAACCATTTGAACTAACTTCTTTGGGTAAGATTTTTTCCACTCTTGAAAGAATGAATTTAACAGAACTGCAGCAGTTTCGGGTTAAAGAAATGCGGGCACTAACTTCAGATGTCCAATATCATCTACAGTCTATTTTTTCTAACCATCCACTTATGATGAAATTAGCAGATTTTAGCCATGGAGTTGTACAGCCGATAGCAATTGAAGAGACACTGAAACGAAGCTTGGTACAAATTCGCTGGCAAAATGAAGATGGTGAGTCTCATGGCCATGACACACTTGATGGCAGAATGATTAGTGAAGGGCAAAGAGATAGTAATCTTGGATTTTTAGATAAAGAGGACTGCGTACTATTACTACTGCTTAATAAAAAAATATGGGGAACAATTCAAAATGGTCATAAACAGTTAAAAGCATATAAGCACCTTGTCTTAGATGAAGCGCAAGAGCTGTCTACAGGTGAGCTAAATATTTTAGGTGAGGCAATAAGAGCAGGTGGGCAGGTCACAATTGCTGGTGATAGTTTGCAACAAATTGATGCTTCACTATCGTTTCAATCATGGCAGCAGGTCCTATCTGATTTAGGAGTTGATGTTGTTGATCCAGAAGAGTTGAAAATTTCTTATCGAAGTCCACAGCACATTATTGATCTTGCCCATCACGTATTAGGACCGTTGAGTGATGGCAATAAGCCCTTAGCAAAAAAGCAAGGAGTACCGGTTAAAATAACTCCTGTTGAACATTTAGCACATGCTTCACTTGTATTATATGAAGCATTAGAGACACTTTTTTATAATGAAAAAAGTGCTTCTGTGGCCATGATTTGTCACTCGCTAGATGCGGCTAAAATGCTTTTTTCCCAGTTAAAAGAGCTACAAAATGTTCGGTTAATTGAGGATAGTGAATTTAGCTTTAAGCCTGGTATTGATATAACTACTGTTGAGCAGATCAGGGGTTTAGAATTTGATTACGTCATTATTCCAGATATTCACTGCTTTGCTTATCCTGACACTTTAAATGCCAGAAAGAGGTTACACTTAGCGGTTACCCGTGCAATTCATCAAGTATGGATGCTATACGCACAGGAGCGAACTCCTCTGGTTACAAAAGAATTTATGAAGTAATTGCCAGCCTAGCTGACAATCTTAATTCCTGAGCTTGTTCCAATTCGTGAAGCTCCGGCTGCTATCATTTTTATCGCCGTTTCGTGATCACGTACTGCACCAGAAGCTTTGACTAGTGCATTGTCACCAACTGTCTTCTTCATGAGAGTTACATCTGCGACAGTTGCTCCACCTGTTGAAAATCCAGTAGAGGTTTTTACAAAAGCGGCTCCTGCTTGCACACTGAGTTCACATGCTTTTATTTTTTCTTCGTCAGTAAGTAGACACGTTTCGATGATTACTTTTACTGGTGTGTCACCAGCAGCATCTACAACACCTTTGATATCCATGAGAACGAATTCTTCATTTCCACTTTTGAGTGCTCCAATATTAATGACCATATCTACTTCATTCGCTCCATCACTAATTGCATGTTTAGTTTCAAATATTTTTACTTCAGGATCATTTGCTCCTAATGGAAAACCAATGACAGTACAAATTTTTGCTTTTTTAAGTAGGTCAAAGCAGGCTGAAATATTCCAAGGATTAACGCAAACTGTAGCAAAGCCAAACTCATCTGCCTCTTCACAAAGTTTTTTTATCTCATCATAGGTGGCATCAGATTTTAAAAGAGTGTGGTCGATCATTTGGGCAAGTTCATTTTTTTCCATTATAAATCCTTGGTAACTAGCTATTATTAAATATTTTCTACCCTCTTTTCGGTCAAATGGCGATTTACTTAAAAAAGAACTTGAATATTTTTAAACATTCGTTTAATTTAAACACTTGTTTAAAAAAGGAAATATTATGATAAATTATTTAATTACTTTTACAGTACTGTTGAGTGCTACCTACGTTAACGCACAAAATGTATTTTTACTATCCGAGTCGCGCTTAGCTGAGCTAGTTAAAAATACTCCACCATCAGTAGAGGATCTAAAAATAGCTGTACTTGGTGTCCAAAAATCACATGCACAATTTAATGAGGGATTCGCCCACCGCATTACTGCAGGTTATAATTATAGCAAATCAAATGAAGAGAGCCTGATGGCATTTAAACCGGTTATGACTCCAGTAGAGAACATTAATCTGGTATATAGCAAAAATTTTAAAAATGGTATGGGGGTCAGTACTACTCTTTATTCCAATAAAAGCTCTACTGCAAATGGAGTACTGACGGATGGGATAACTTCTGGAGTTGCTGCTAGATTAACTATTGATCTGCATAAAAATCTCTGGGGAAAGATAACCAAGTCAAGTGATTCCATTTTAGATTTATCACATAAAAAAGCAGAGCTACAAAAGCAAATTCAAACCAAAGTTTTTTTAACTAGTCTTAGAAAAATATATTGGGCCATTGTTGCCAATAGTGAATCATTGAAGATTACCACTCACCTGCATAAGGCAGCGCAGGATCAACTTAAAGACGCTAAAAAAAGATTGAAAAGTCGAGTCACAGATATTGGTGAGGTGTCACGTTACCAATCTCAAGTTGCAGCTAGAAAAGCTTCACTGCTCTATTTAAATTATCAAAAAGAGTTACTGGTA
>DAOWEO010000032.1 GCA_030638415.1 Bdellovibrionales bacterium
AAAAAATCTATCTGGATTATTGGTGGAGATGGTTGGGCATATGATATCGGTTACGGTGGACTTGACCACGTTCTTGCAAGTGGTAAAAATGTAAATATCCTTGTTATGGATACCGAGGTTTACTCAAATACTGGTGGACAAGCTTCTAAGGCAACTCCAACTTCTGCAGTTGCAAAATTTGCTGCTAGTGGAAAGTTAAACGGTAAGAAAGATCTTGCATGGCAAGCAATGGGATATGGAAATGCATATGTTGCTAAAATTGCTTTTGGTGCAAATGATACGCACACAATTAAAGCGTTCTTAGAAGCTGAAAGCTTTGATGGTCCTTCAATTATTATCGCTTACAGTAACTGTATTGCTCATGGATATGACCAAAAATATGCACTTGATCAGCAGAAAAAAGCTGTGAAGTCTGCAACTTGGGAACTATTTAGATATGACCCACGTCGTATGGCAGAAGGTAAAAATCCATTTCAACTTGATAGTAAAGCACCTACAATTCCTGTAAGTGAATATACTAAAATGGAAAATAGATTTAGAATGCTTAAGAAAATTGATGGAACTCGTGCAACACTGCTTGCTGACAACCTTCAAGAGTTTATTGATGCTAAGTGGGCGAAGTACTCTGAGCTTGCTGGTATTGAGCTACACAAAAACAAAAAATAGTTTAGTTAAAACTATATAGATTTAGGGGTCAGTTAGAGGTAAACTTTAACTGACCCTTTTTTTTGGAGTGAAAATGAGTGAGAAGTTTTTTCTAGCAAGTGATCATGGTGCTTTTGAAGCAAAATCGCAGATTAAAGTATATTTAGAATCTAACTATAGAGAGTTAGAGATTGTAGACCTTGGTGCTTACTCTGAGGAGAGTTGTAATTATGCGGAGTTTGCAATGACTCTTGCTATAGAGGTTCGTTCTTCAAAAGGTCGTGGAATTCTGCTTTGTGGATCTGGTATTGGAGCGTCGATTGCGGCAAATCGTTTTAAAGGGGTACGTGCTGCTCTTTGTAGAACGGCTGAAGAAGCAGAGCTTTCAAGACTGCATAATGACTCAAATGTGCTCACTCTAGGTGGGCGTATAACTCCATTTAAAGTTATGAAAGAGATGATTGATATCTGGTTTAAGACAGAGTTTGAAGGTGGCAGGCATATTGATCGCATTTCTAGCTTTGATGAATTAGGAGCTGAGTAATGAAAAGAAATAGTGTGGAAACGGCCCTCTTTGTCTTTGTGGCTTTTCATGTTTTACTTGGTCTCTTACTAGCTATTATTAATTTGAGGTACTTTGAAGGTAACTACGTAGTTGAAGATGGAGTGATTGAGTGGTTAAGTGTTGATGCATTGCTGCTTTCAGCTGGATTAACAATTTCTCGAATGTATCGGTTTAAACTTTCTAAAGGATGGCCATTTTTTATAGGGTTATTTGTATTTGCAGCACTTTTTATATTTGGAGCAGGGGAGGAAATTTCCTGGGGCCAGAGAATATTTAATATTGAAAGTTCTGATTTTTTTAAGGCTAATAATGGCCAGGGAGAGACTAATATTCACAACCTAGTCGTCAGTGGTAAAAAAATCAACAAAATTATTTTTGGAACTTTTTTAGGAATATGTGTAGGGACCTACTTTCTTATTCTTCCTGTTCTTTATAGAAAGTTTTCAAGGATTAAAGTACTTGTGGATAGATGGGCACTGCCAATTCCACAAACACGTCACATTGTTGCTTATCTTATCTTATTTGGGATCTGCTCGATCATGCCCTCACCAAAAAAAGGAGAGATCCTTGAATTCGGTGGAACATTTATATTCTTTATTCTGATTCTTTTTCCTCTTAACCGTGAGATCTATGATTAGTAGCTGAGCGCTTGTAAAAAGGTTGGCTTAAATAGTGAGTTTGCCATTGCTGGATCGATAGCATAGGGAAACTCTTGCTCTTGAATGGCAAAAAGATCTTGAGCAGTAAGTGCCGGCATTTTAGCGTGATCAAAAGTTTCAAAGTTAAAAGTTAGTTCTCTATCTTTTTCCGCTAGAATTATAAATGCTTCTTGTTTTACTTTATAAGGGAATATGAATTTAAAGCCTGACTTTATAAATGTATTGTACAGGATGGTGTTGAAAAGAAAATCTTCACTGTCAAAAGATCTACTGAGTACTGGTTTATAGAGAAATTCTGGTTTTAAATGGTTGTCCTTATTTATAATAGGCGCATCTAAGATAACTGCCCCCGAAGGAGCCAAGGCACGTCTGACATAGGTATAGAATTCGTAGGTATAGAGTTTTACCAGATTGTAATTATCTGGATATGGGAAATCAATAAATATCAGGTCGTACTTTTCATCTGTATTGCGCAAGTAGTAAAAGCCATCTCCAATAATACGTTTAACCCTGTTATTGTCTAGTGCTCCCTTGTTAAGTTTGGCTATCCATGGGGTATCTTTACATAGATCAACCATTCCTTTGTCTAGTTCAATATGAGTAATATCAGCTTGTGGATATTTAAGCAGTTCTCGTAAGAGAAGACCGTCTCCGCCACCAAGTATTAGTACTTTTTTAGGAGTAGTTCCTAATAGATTAATAGGTAGGTGAGACATTGCCTCATGGTAGAACTTTTCATTGTGAGTACTAAATTGAAAATGGGTATTAAGAGTTAGGATTGTAGCTTTTTTAGTCTGCTTTAAGACTTTTGATTTATAAATGTCGATATATTGATATTTTGTTTTAATCCTTTTAATAGGAGGTATGTTTTTCATGTTAGAAAAAAGCTGCCCTAAGGACATCTGCTTGTTGCTTAAGTATGAATCTGTAGAATATGTAGTTTTTAGATAGAACTGTTCTATCCACTCTTTGTTTGGAGGAATTATTATGACAAGTGATAGAAGAATAACCAGCTTGGTTAGTATTGTTTTATCTATTTTTTTTACATGCCAAAAAAGATAGAGAACAATTAAAAAGTTTATGCCAGCAATAATATATGAAGTATAGAGTACGTCTAGCTTTGAAGAGAGGTAAAATGAAAATATAAGGGTTCCTACTAGAGTACCGATATAATTGATAGAAAGTATTATGTTTTCATTTGCTGAGCTATTTTTCTGTGCATCTAGCTCCGTTCCGAGGGGGATTTCAAATCCAGAATAATATCCAATGAAAAAAGTTAGGGTCTCTGCCATTATTGCAAAGACAATTAGTGATGACTTTGCTGCATTTATATAAGCAGTTGTATAAAATCCATTATAAACATATTGTAAAAAATCATTTACATTGAAAAGTCCGTAGAGAATATAGAGATAGCTAGCACTTATTAATCCCAGTATGGACAGACTTAGTTCAATATTTATTAATGAATTAAGAGATGGAGTAAGCTTTTCAGAACGTATTGATCCAAAACCTAATCCTAAAATATAGATACCAATGGTAATGCTATGCCAAAAAATATAGTTATCTGTAATAATTGCCAGAGTATTCGCTAGGATTAGTTCATAGATAATACTGCAAAAAGCTAAAATAAATATGATGACTCTAAAGGAGTATTTGTGCATTTTCATAGGTAGAGCTCTTGAATAAAATAGTTAGAGAGCTTTTCACTATTTATAATAATTAGTAAATAGGCGATAAATTGGATAACCATAAGCAGGCTAATCTTGTAGGATTTACTTTTTAATATTAGATAAAAAGCAATGATGGTATTAAAAAGTGCAATACTCGCAGCAATGCCAAATAGGTTATAGTAAGGCATTAAAAAGAGTGGGAATAAAATAGCGGCAATGAACGAACCAATATAATCTAGAAAAAGTACTTTTCCTGTGGAAAATCCTTGAGACTGTTTTGCAAGACGCATAAGAAAAGGTAGTTCAATCCCTGATAGAAATCCAATGAGAATGATATAAAAGTGGTTGAAGACATTAATACTTTCCAGATAGATACTGCTTATATAATTACGGGCAAAAAAATCAAAACCTAGTATTGCAAGTGGTCCCAGTCCTCCAAAAAAAGATAGTAGTAACTCAATAATAGCGAGGTTTTTAGTTGAATGTTGCTTGATAAAGAGAGGGTAGGTGATAGATCCTAAGCCTAGTGCCGCAATATACAAACCAATGGTGACATTATAGCGAATTATAGTATTACCCATAATTGTCGAAAGAGTTTGAGCAAGCATCAGTTCATAGAGTAAGCTACATCCAGCCACAATTATTGTAATGATGTATATTTCGTTACTTTTAAGGTATTGGTTTTTTTGCATAGATAATTATAATAAAAAAGAGGAGCAAAAGCTCCTCTTTTTATTTGAGTTACTGTTCGTTTAAGTCGGTTTGCTCTTTAGTGTCAAAAATCTTGGTGTATGATCTGAGATAAGCATGAGAGATCTTTTCAAACAGTCCCATACTACTTGTATCACTTCCCAAATTCTTTTTATCCATAGCATCTATAGCACTTGTTATTTTATCCCTATCATCTTGAGATGTTTGCTGTTTTGCAGACCTATTTGATGTACCGTTAGAGTTTCTATTACTGTAGTTTCCATTGCTATACTTACTACCACTACTACCACGTGAGTTATTACCATATCCAGTTCTAATGCCTGCATCATACTGAGACCTAGGTTTTATAGTGACGTTATCTTTACTTGTTAGACCTTTTGGTGGAGCTATAAAATTGCCAAAGCCACCATCACCTGCAGGTGTGAAAAAATTATTTAGTGCCGTTTTCTGAGCCGTTGCTAGAGCACTTGCTGTCTCAGATCCCTTGGTCGCTTGCTTATAATGTTCTGCATTTTTTTGTTGCTCGTCTCTAATCTTATTTAGACGATTTACTGCATTTAAAACACCAAGGTCAGTCTCGTTTAACTCCTGTCCATTTAATAGTGTTCCTTTGGCTACACCATTTTTTGTGATGCCATTTGTAATAGGAACCTGAATATTATCTGCCGCTTGTTGAAATGCTGTAGCTGTATTTTTAGAGTAGGCAAGCTTGGCTTTGTAGTCAGTGAGCTTGGTTTGTAAATCTGCTGCTGCAGTGTTGGTGGTATTAACTGTTGTTGAACCAGTACCATTTGTCATTAGAGAAGTGGTCGTTGCTTCTAGACCTGCAAGGGTTTGTTCCAAGTGTTCTTCATATTGCTCGAATCTCTCGCGATAGGCTAGGGCTGCTTCAACATTTCCA
>DAOWEO010000091.1 GCA_030638415.1 Bdellovibrionales bacterium
CAAGATGAACAACATGACATTCATGGCTGAATACCTTGTTAATACTCAAAAGCAGGAAGTATTTACTGGTACTACTGCTAATGACGATATTAAAAATACAGCAATGTATTTTCACACTGGTTACAAATTCATGAAGAATATGGAAGCTCTAGTAAGATATGCTTCTTACAAATATGAAAATGGAACAGCAGCAGCAGATAGAACTCTTTCAAACATTACTGTTGGTCTAAACATCTGGGGAGCTCCTTCAGAAAGACTACAACTTAACTACATCATCGCTGGTGGAGATAAGAGACATGAGACGCCAGCACTAGTTGGTGCAGCTACTGTCGGAATGGTTGATGCAGATGCTTTCTTAGCTGTATACCAAATTAAATTCTAATCAAACAATTTTGATATAGATTTTTTAAGAGGGCCTCACAATTGTGAGGCCTTTTTTTATCTGAAAAGTTCAAAATTGAAATTTCTAATTTTCCTAAGTGGTAATACTTCCCCTTGTAGCTTTAGAGCTGTATATCATGTCAGTCTAACGAGTAAGAACTATATCATATATGATACAGTTCTTGACTTTTATATCATATATGATAGGATTCAAATGTACAATATCTTCAGAACGCAAAAGTATGATCATTGGTTTAATAAGCAATCTCAAAAAAGAGATATTCCCAAGGCGCTAAAGATTGCAAAGGAAGTATAAAATGAAAAAATTTGATGTTAACTCACTCACTCCTATTGCTGTGCAAAATGAGAAGGCACTTATAAAAGATACATCAGTAGAGTTTTTTCAAGATGGGTCGAAGGCCTTGGAGGTTTTGACTCTTGCCCTACTAAATGGTGATCACGAAGCTTTTCATGAAATTCTTTCTGGGTATCTATGTGTAATTAACAAAGAGGAATTATCGAGACGGTCTAAAGTACCAATTGCTACTATTCGCCGGATTGCAGCTGGAGCTAATTTTAATGTCGATACACTACTTAAAATAACGTCTGCAATTTATCAGGAGCTAAATTGTCAGACGGAAAGTTCCGCGCCAGGACGGGGCGAGGTGCGGTAGTGACGTTTTGCCTGATTGAATATTGTTTGGATTGATCTATAATATAAGGTAGTTATATTCAATTATTCAAGGACAACTATGGCATTTACAGCAGAGAACTTTAAATCACTTATGAAACTTGGCGTGAAGCATAATGCCAGTGACGTTCATCTACGTACTGATGAACCACCCGCCTTTCGCGTACGTGGGAAACTTAAGCCAGTGGAAAGTGCTCCCCTATCACTTGATGATATCAAGGAAATTTGCCAAATGATTATTAAAGATCCTGAAGTACTAGCAGAGTTGCATACTATTGGGGAGCATGACGGAGGCCTGACAATTGAAGGTGTGTGTCGTTTGCGTTATAACTATTTTAGGTACCGTCAAGGACATATAGGACTGATTTTTAGAATAATCAAAACTGAAATTCCCACCTTTGAATCCCTTGGTTTATGTCCCGCCGTAAAAAAAATTTCAGAAGCTCCACGTGGGCTGGTTTTAGTTACAGGTGCAACCGGATCAGGAAAGTCGACCACTCTTGCTGCCATTATAAATCATATTAACCAAACTAGAGGTGTACATATTATTACCCTCGAAGATCCAATTGAATATGTCTATACCTCTAAAAAAGCACGCGTTTCACAACGTGAAATTGGATTTGATAGTGAGAGTTTCGAAGCAGGCCTTAAAGGTGCGCTCAGACAAGATCCTGACATCATCCTAATTGGAGAGCTACGTGATAAGGAGACTGTATCAACTGCTCTTAAAGCAGCTGAAACTGGTCATACAGTTTATGCCACTGTACATACCACCGATGCAGTGCAAACAATTAGTCGAATTTTCTCCATGTTTGCACCTGAAGAACAAAAAGAAATTCGTAAACGATTTTCAGAATCAATTCATTCAACTATTAGTCAGCGGCTATTGCAAGGTGTGCAAAAAGAGAAGTTATATGTCGCACAAGAGATAATGATTGCCGGACCTGGTATTAGAGAGTGCATTGAGGGTAAGGAAGATCTTGATAAGCTAAATACCTATATCGCCTCTAGTGGTGAACAAAATCGAGGCTCCGATGATAACCAGAGTTTTGATGACCATATTTATGATCTTTTTAAAGATGGAAAAATATCTAAAAAAACAGCATATGATGCAGTGAAAAGTCAGGTCGATTTTATTAAAAAGCTCTCTTTTGAATAGTTTTACTTTTTATCAGTAATTACCACTGTTCTCATCATAAGATCACATAGTCCCCTATGGCTTTTTTGAAATAGTAGTAACAGACCAACTCCTGAAAAGATACAGATCGGCTTGGCAATAAGCTCGCGAATCCACAACTGCATGACTCCAATAGGATCTTCATTCACGCTCAGTACATGCTGTTTAAATAGCATCATCCCAATCGTTCTATGAAACAGATATGGAAAAAAAGTATTATAAAAAATAAATCCACACAACAATACACCATACTTTCCGTATAATCCTAGCTCCGTTACGGTCTCAGGACTTATTGTTAAAAATGGAATTATCAACTGCGTAATACTGTCTCCAGAAGAATAAATAACAAGGAAGATAAAATAGTCTATACCCATCGCCAACATACGATCAACTGGCTCTGCCTTCGTATTTTCTTTAACCTGTATTGCATCAACATACTCTCCACGCAGCTTTTTTTGACCAAGAATTCCCTTTTGAAGTCTTATCTCAGCCTGTTCACGCTCTAAAGGCATAATCTGATCATCAAGTTCTTTTTGCTTAGCTCTGGCCTTCTCCCGCGGAGATAGATGTGAATCATCTTTCTCTGCACGTTTTATTGTCAGAGGATCTTGTGGCTTAATTGTCACATCTGTCTTATCCTCAAAATGAAAGGTTCTTTTTTTCGTCATTTAACTATTCACCCTTTATATGCTCGGTCAATCTCTTTAAGAACATCGGCTAAAACAGCATTTGCTTTGTCACAACGCTCCTTCCACTCACTATGGTCTAGTGACTCATCACGATTTAGTAAAAGCTTTCCTATGAGTGACTGTGAGGCTGAAAAGCGACGCAGAAGATCAGCAGCTAGTTGTTCGTCAGCTAATGACTCTAGCTTTTTCATAACTTCATCAAATTTAGAAGAGTCAAACATTACCGCTCCCCATGTCCAGCAATTAGGTTAGACATATTGACCATATCGACAATAATATTCATCCCCTCTTCAAGCTCGCCATCACGTTGCAACTGCTCTACCCAGTCGGTCTTGCGTTCTTTGAAGTCTTTTTCCCAGTGCTTCTCATCCTCTTTTTTAATAGTAATAGAAGATTTTAAAGATGCCTCATAATGGCTCACTAAGATGTTTTTATTAATCTTATCAAATTTTAGCTCTTCAACTTTTTTCTCATTATCTTTTGCCATCTGACGCATGGATTTAAGATCAATCTCAAGCTTAGTATCTTTTTTACGCTTGGTTAAATAAGCTAAACTCTTAACCTCTTTAATTAAACGAGGATTCTTTTTGACCCTTGCCAAGCTACGTTTACGTAGTAGTGGAATATTTAATGGCTTATCCCAAATGGTAAATTTTTGTCCTGAAATTTCGTCCCAAGGTAACGAAAAATCCAATTCATTTTCTCTTTGGTCAATATATGAGTTACGATCTGGAATAATAATATCAGGAGTTATCCCTTTGAACTGAGTTGAACTACCACTAATTCTATAAAATTTTTGAATAGTAAATTTCAGGGCTCCTAAGTTAAACTGCGGCTCTAACATTGACATGATAGGCCCTTTGTTAAGTGATAGTATCGTTTGTACCGTCCCTTTGCCGTGAGTCTGCTTTCCACCAACAACGACTGCTCGTCTATAGTCTTGTAAAGCTCCGGCTACAATCTCTGAAGCCGACGCACTGAAACGTCCAGTCATAACTACCAGAGGTCCATCATATAAAATTTCATTATCGTCATCACGTAGCACGTTTACCTGTCCCATCTGGTTTCTAACTTGAACTATGGGACCCTTTTTAATAAATAGCCCCGAGATCTGCCTTGCATCTTCTAATGCTCCGCCACCATTGCTACGCAGATCTAAAATAATTCCTTTAGCCCCATTTTGCTTTAACAGCTTAATCTCTTTTCGTACATCATCAGAACAATTTCGCTCACCATGATCACCACCAAAATCACGATAAAATTTAGGAAGATTGATATATCCAACTTTTACCTTCTGCTTTTTATGCTGCAAAATTGATGACTTTGCATAACTCTCACCAATGCGAACCATATCACGCACAATTGTAATTTTTTTACGTGTTCCACTGGCCTTTTTTACAGTTAAAGTAACTTTCGTATCTTTTTTTCCTCTAATATATTGAACAGCATCATCAACTCGCATACCAACAAGATTGACAGTCTCCTTCCCTTTTTGTTCAACTTTTAAAATTAGATCGTCAGCTTCGAGCTCTTTTTGTCTCCACGCAGCACCACCTGGAACGATATTAACCACTTTTATATATCCTCCATCTTCTTGCAGTACTGCACCAATTCCCTCTAGACTTCCAGATATATCAATATCAAAGTCCTCTTTCTTTTTAGGTGGAAAGTATGTTGTATGGGGGTCATAGACGTTAGCAATAGCGTTATAAAAATACTCTTTATAATCATTTACTGTATCTTTTAGATATCTTTCAAAAAGATTTTTATATTTTTTCTTAACATCTTTTATGGCATCAAGTCGTAACTGTGCCATTGATTTTTTCTTAACTTTTTTCTTTTTATTTTTCTTTTTCTTACTCTCCATCAAGCTTTTCTTACCACCATTTTGCTCTTCAATTAATCCTAAGTAGTTACTTACGATAGATTGTTGAAATGACTTGTTCCAATGAATAGACAGATCATTATCTGATGTAAAATAATCTCGTTTTTCAGGATCAAACTCCACAGTCCCTTTTTTATTAAGTTTAATTTTTTTAGTACTGAAATAGGCCGTATAAACTTTTTGTAACTGCTTAATGCGTGCCATCTTAAGATCTAAAGCTTTTTGCGCTAAACTAATATTGCCACTAATCATCTGATCATCAAGTAGAGACTCAAACTGCTTAAGCTGCTTAATATCACCGAGAGTTAAAAACTCTTTACGTGGATCAATTTTTTTTATAAAAAGCTTAAAAGCCTCTTTTGATAAGTTATTATCTAGTGGACGACGCCGATAGTGGTACTGCTCTAAATATGCTTTGAGTGTTGCACCAACTAATAGATCTTTTTTACTATTTTTTGCTTGGGTTACTCCCGCAATTGAAAATAAAAAAATAAAAAACCATAAACTAATATTTCTACTGATCAACATGAACTCCTTAATATGTTTAACTACTTATTCTACTCTGTTTCATTCTTCGGATAAAGGGTAAACTTGTTTCACCTCTCCAAGAGTACTAATGCTAAAAATTTCTGCATCCTCAACTGCCTGCTCCAATTCAGCTTGAAGATTCATTTCTTGACTAAATTGTTCAACATAGTCTGCCTTCCCCTTTAAGATTGGATGCTCTGGGGCCAGTAGTGAACAGGCGTCATCATGCGGTTTTATGGATATATCAAATGTTCCAATCTGCTTGGCGACGTCTACAATTTCCGCTTTATTAAAACCAATAAGTGGTCGCAAAACTGGTAATTCAGTTGCCTTGGCCAGAGAACTTATATTTTCTAATGTCTGGCTTGATACCTGACCTAAAGCATCACCCGTAACAAGTCCGTGTGCTCCAACTTTTTTTGCAACAATATCTGCAGTCTGAACCATATACCAACGAAAGAGTAGAGTCCGGTACTCCGGCCAACACTTATCTGCAATCGACTTTTGAATCATGCCAAAAGGAATAATCAAAAGTTTACAGTGTTTTTGAAAGCGCGCTATTGGTGAGATAAGCTCCTTAATTTTCTCTTTGACCTCGTCTCCAACAAAAGGATACGCATAGAAAAATACAAATGTCTGGCGACACCCTCTTTTAGACATTAAATAGCTTGCAACGGGAGAATCAAGTCCTCCTGAAAGTAGTGTCACCAAATGACCATTGGGTCCGACAGGTAGTCCCCCTACTCCCATAATTTTGCGTAGAGAGATAAATATTCCATCACGTAAAATACGCACTTCAATAGTATGCTCAGGATTTTTCATTTTAACAGTTAGCTCTGAAAACTCTTTTAAGACATGGTGGCCAACATTTCGTGAGATTTCCATACTTCCATGTGGAAAGCGCTTCTCCTTACGATCGGTGTTAACCTTAAATGTTCCACTCAGACCAGCCTGACGAACTTCATCTAAGACCGTTGGGACAATCAGCTCTTGCTCTAAGGCGACTTTTCTCGCCGGAATAATTGAATGAATACCAGGGACATGGGCAAGTGCATCTAAGTGCTCTTCAGAAAAACCCTCTTCCCTTTCTAAGACGTAGCGATGGTTAATATCACTTATCTCATAAGTAATTCCAATTTTCTTTTTGAGTAGCTCTTTAATATGAACTCGTAGTGCTTTTTTATAAACACGTCTGTTTTGACCTTTAAGCCATAGCTCATCTACATTTACTAATAATGTCTGATACACAGTCTTACCTTTTGCGAAAGTTTAATTTTACTAGAGAGTTGTAATGAATTTTTAATATTTTTATAAAATCTTCTAGATCTTCTCTGGTTGTACTAGGGGCAAATGAAAAACGCAATACATTCTTCATATGCTGTGGATCAATTCCTAGCGCTAAAAAGAGCTTATCAGAACCTTTGTTTTTACTCGAGCAAGCTGAAGTAGAAGAGATAATGACATTGTCCATTTCCAAATAACGCATAATAATATCACTAGAGATGTTTGGTAAAACGGCCATGATAATATGTGCAACATGTTCAACATGCGTAAAAGGAAAAATAATTTCAGGCAGCTCTTTCGTTAATCCACTTATTAGCATCTGCTCCAAGTTATTAAATTTTTTTGTAAGCTGCTCCCGCTCTCTTTGCCAATAAATTAATGTCTCTTCAAAACCTATGATTAAAGGAAGTGCCACAGTCGAAGAGCGAAGACCTCCCTCCTGTCCTCCTCCCGTAAGAAGTGGAGTGAGCTGCTTGCTATCTTTTACATAGCAACCTGCAATACCCTTAGGACCACCTATTTTATGTGAAGAAAAAGATAAAAAATTTAAATCTATTTTTTTTAGATCAATTACTTGACGTGCAAAAAGCTGTGATCCATCAACTGCAATGATGGCATCAGGACATACCTTTCTAATTCTAGCAATCTGGCGCTCTAAATCTATGCTAATTCCAGACTGTGAATTAACCGCAGAGAAAAAGAACATATATGATTTTTGTGGCTCAAATGATAGCTGTGATAAATCAAACAGGTAATCATTATCAAAATTTAAAATATAACGAATATCAGATTGCTTAGTAATTACATTTGTAATACTCGAATGATCAGCCTCACAAAAGCAGTAGGTCATTTCTAAACTACTTTTACTACCTTTAATAAATAGATTATTTGCCTCAGTCACTGATGAGACAAAAAACAGATCATCATTATTACAATTTAACTCTTTAGAAAAAAGAGTGCGACAGCGGGTGAGCTTATCTAAAGCACGTTTACCAAAAATATGTTTTGAAGAGCAATTCTGCCAGTCCCTCTTATGAGATTCATTCAGAACTTCTAGGGTAGAATCGAGAATAGGCGTTGATGCTGCATGGTCTAAATAGATCATAAACTGTTTTTCATACTTATACCCAACATTTCACTCAGCAACTTTAAGGGGTTTTTGAAATTTCCAGTATTATACCTTAGATGAAAATCATCTAAGATAATATTTAGTGATTTTTTTGATATTCCTAAATATGTGAGCTGTTGTGAAAGCTCACTTGCCAAAATAAAAATTGCAACGACTCCTGTAATCTGATGTGCACTTACACCCTGTGGATAACCACGCCCATCAGGTCGTTCATGATGTTGATAGATAATAAAATCACACTCGGGTAGACCTTGAGACAATCTGACAAGTTCTGCTGCTCGCGTTGTGTGGTGTTTAAAATCATCTACCTCCTGATTAGAAAATTCCTTCCGGCACTCTAAGTCATCTGCACTAGGGAAGTTAAGGATCGCTTCATTACTAATTAAGGCATCATAAAATATTGATGCCACCCCTAATTTCTGCTGGGTTTGATCTCCTTTCCAATCTAACTTATCTAAAATAGCGGTACAAAAATATGCCGTTAAAATAGACTTTTCGTATACATCTCGCTCTAGTAGTGGAAAAGAGACTAATATTTTTTTTAGCTCTCCTACTTTTTGATAGGAGCCCTGAATTGATTCAATCAAAATATTTATAAACTCTACGATACTTTCATTTAAACCAATTGTTCGTGCATACTCTTGAATAATCATACAGCTTTGAACTTGTGCTTTCACCACTAATTCGAAACTAATATTTTCTTCTTGTAAAAGATCACGTAAAGCATTCATCGTCTCAGAAAGAAACAGTAGATAATCTTTTTTTTCAAAATAAAAAAACTTCACCCCTTTTTTGACATAACGATGCATCTGCTCATGAGTATATTTTTCATTTGCCTCTAAAACACGGATGAATTTCTGATCTGTGATTTGCATAAAAATCGAATATGCTACGCTACTAAGACGATAAAAGCTACGTATTCTAAATGGAGTAAAGTTTTCGGAGCCTAAATTAATGGTAGCTTCTTTAACCTCTCTCTCTCTTACCCAGCTTAGACTACGTTTCAGACTACTCAAGAAGTCATTTATATTAAGCGGTTGTAATATTAGACCACTGGCCAAGTTAAACTCATACATATTATCTGGGATTCGAGATTTTAAAAAAAGTTCAGTACCATAAAAGATTATAGGATAGTGACCATTCAGACGTGATATCTCACTAAAAAAAATATCTAAATCAGCGACCTCCATGGCAGCATCAATAATAATGATAGAAACAGAACCCAATTCTTCTAGGTGCTCCATGGCTTCTTTGTCATCTGTAGCATGATAATACTCTGTACCTTTAAAGTGTGCGCTAAACAGATTTCTGAAACGAACTCCCTCCTCTGCTTCTCCCGAGACAAATAAAATTTTATTTTGCTTACTCATTATTAATAATAATCTCCGATCTGATGGTAAATATTGTGAGCTATGCTCCCTTATTTTCTAGGTAATGACAATAACGATAATAGTCCTCTTTAACTGCTTGTGGATTTAAAATTTCAATTACGTGACGCATAGAATACAACCACTCCATCAGGGTTACACTTGACTCAACAGTTGCTGCCCAAATATGGTCGCCATTCCCATTCGTTGTGACAAAGGTCTTCCCCAAGTGCTGAAACCCTTGTGGTGGCTCAATTTTTTGTAAACAGTGGTCAATTTTTAGAACTAACCGAGAATCACTTCCTTCAATCTCTCTGATATTGGTAATAAAATCATCAATGGCCAAATCGGAGAAGTTAGAACTATAGTCTTGATCCGTTTCACTAAACGTAGAAATATTGGAAAATGATATATCTACCAAACATCGCTTTTCGATATGTTCACCAATAACATTCAACTCACCTGTCAGCTCTATAACTTTTCTAGGGTAAAATTTTAAAATACTCTGATCATTGAGAGTAACCTCTAAACATCTGCCTTGCTCTATCATTGCTTCAAAATAATCAATTTTTCCAGCGTGTATTATCGGTTGTGGCATCTAGACTCCTAATGGGTTATTCTATACTCTTCTTGTCGGGTATATTCGGAAAGAACTTTAGTTTTTAGCTTGTTAATGTCATACTAATCAAGCAGTTACAAAGATATATGTTTTAAGGAGATAGCTCATGGTCATTAAATATATGATGAAAAATCCAATTTTGATGGTGGGAATACTCTTTATAACTATTTTTTTGTATAGTATAAAAGACAAAGAAATCTTCTCATCACGCAGTGATAAGCTCAAAGCAACCTCCTGTAATGCCGTACTAGTAATGCTTAATAAGCGTATTCCCAATTCCTGGCGGCCAAAGTGTAAAAATAATAACCTAGTTGTGCTGATTGATTCAACATCACTTGCTAAACCCAATAAGACAATAAAACAGTTACGTCCAATTTTTTATAGAGAGTTGGCAAATAATTTAATTTTTATCTCAAAAAACTCACCTAGTGACTCACTAGAGCGTGTATTTATGATCTCACTAAAAATGGGCTCCTCTCCACTAACTCTATCAGCAGTTACTGAAGGTAAGTATCTTGCACGATTAGCTTCACTGAAATCTGCAAAATTTATCGCTGAGCATCTAAAATCAACAGTTCAGACCCAAGAGGTCGTGAAAGAGTAGGCCTTCTGTTTCAGGTAAAACAACAAAAGGCTCCATTCCCTCCAGCTCATAGCTAAGTGCATGCAGGTATAATCTACTATCTTGTGCACCCCCATATTTAGTATCTCCTACAATTGGAAATCCCATCATTGCTAGCTGTACTCGTATTTGGTGCCGTAGACCTGTTTTCAAAGTTACTTCAACTAAGGACAGATCCCGCTCATCCTCATAAGCCCATCTGGAAAAAGATAGTTCCGCTTGTGATGCTCCATCCACAGGTTCATCAAAAACTTTAACATGCTCTCCTTTTACTCCTGCCCCTTTTAACCAGTGAACAAGCTCACCATGCTCACCAATTTCTCCATGAACTACTGCCAAGTATCTTTTTTCACTGCGTGCATTAAAGGAGTTTCTAAAGTGATCATAGACAGCATCATTTTTGGCATACAGTAAAATGCCACTTGTCTCATAGTCTAGACGGTACAGTAGTCCCCGATCCATATGCTGTTGATTAACATTTAAAAGCTCATGATTATAATTGCGCACCCAATTAACAACACTCTCTCGGTCTTGGTAATTTAGTGGATAACAGTGCACTCCAGGCGGCTTGCGCAGAGCTAATATATCAGCGGTCTCTTCCACAACATCAATTAGTTCTTTATTAGGACATGGGGCAATAATTTGAGAATTAATAATTGCACTAGGAATTGCTAGCTCCATTCCGCTATAAACAACTTGCATTCTCTGCTTTTTACTTAAATATTTTTTAATCCAAGACCGAGTGGCGAATCCCTCGTCTACAAGGAATTGCTCAAGAGAGTCTGCCGATTTTAAAGTAGAGAAATAGATTAGTTCTACTAAATAATCAGCGCACATCGACTTTATGGCCAGGAGTACGTAGATCAATTTTACGTAGTAAAAAAGTTACTTTACGCTGCTCTTCAATCTTTCCACCGGTGGCAGGTCTGGAATCACCATAAAATAGAGTTGTTATTTTTTCTGGTCGAATCCCCTGTTTGATTAGAAACTTAGTCACCCCGGTTGCACGTAGTGAGGATAGAGCATATGCATCTTTACTACCATTCGGTGATTGCTCACCTTTTTGGGCATAACCTTCGACAAATAGTGTCCAGTTCTCTTTTTTCACCATATTTAACAGTTTATCTAAAATTTCTTTAGAGACCTTTTTAACCTTGGTACTACCATATTCAAAATAGAGAGCATCTTTAATGCGAACCTTTATTCCCTCAGGCATCTCATCAACACTAACATTGTCAGTTAACCCATATTTTTTTAGATCCTCTTTCATCTGATCTAAATCTTCAGTGGACTCACGGTTAATTTCTAACTTTTCAAGCAATCCCTCACTAGTTAAAAACTCAATAGGAAAAGGCTTAATGGTAACGGGAGCATCCATCATAGTTGGTTTATCATCAGGTGACTTTCCAGGAGTTAGCACTTCACCACGCTCTAAAACATTACCCCCAAAGGCATTGCGAATTGATCCGAGTGCCGCTTCATACTTGGCAGTTTCTGTTTTAGCAAAAGATAGCAGTAAAACAAAAAAGGTAAGCAGCAGCGTAACCATATCTGCAAAGGTCGCCATCCAGCCAGGTAGACCAGGAGCACACTCAGGACATTTACAAGGAGGCTCAAATGCGGGGATTTCTTTTGCTGGTTCGTTGTCGTCGGCCATGAATTATCCCTCGCCTCCACCATCATCATCAGCATCACGTAGTGAAGGTGCAACAAAAGCCTTTAGTTTATCTAAAATCAGTCTTGGATTTTCTCCTGCAACAATTCCTAATGTTCCAGCAATAATAATATCCATATTTATTAGCTCCTGCGTAGAGCGATAAACTAATTTGGTTTTCATAGGCAGCGCAAATGCATTTGCCAAAACAGCACCATAAAAAGTTGTTAAAAGGGCAACCGCCATCGCAGGTCCAATAGCTGATGGATCAGAGAGGTTTTGAAGCATCTGCACCAATCCAATCAAAGTTCCAATCATACCCATCGCCGGTCCATCGGCACCAATTCCATCTAAAACATCTTGACCTAATTTGTGGCGTTTTTCAATCGAGTCTACCTCCATCTGTAAAATAGCTCCAATAATTTCGGGAGGTCTATTGTCTGCAGCTAGAGTCATTGCCTTTTTTAAAAAGGGATCATCCACCTCTACATTTTCTAGAGCAAAGATAGACTCTTTTCTAGCCTTATCTGCCAGCTCTCCAATATTTTTAATTGTCTCTTTATGGTCAACTACAGTTGAAAAAATTGTTTTCATCATATATGAGGCAAGATTCTTTATGACCTCTATAGGCCACTTGATAAACGTAGCTCCCAATACCCCTAGTCCTACAACCAAAGTAGATGGGACATCAATAAAGATCGTCAAATCACCACCAACTGCAATTGCGCCAACTATGGCAGTTGTAATTAATCCTAATCCAATCAGCGTTGCTAAATCCATAAAAATCACATCCTAATTACTTTACTCAAAAAAGTTATAACTACTTAAAATAATACTTATTAATATTTTAGCAAAGATTAGGTTTTTTACAAAAAATGACATAAAGAGGAAAAATAGTTCCTAAAAACGAAAAAGTAGATCGGTAAACGAAGAGCTCTTCTCAGTAAAAAACGCTCTACTTTCCAGTACCCTAGCAGCCACAAAAGTAAAATGTGGTGATATCATCTTAAAATACTCTTCGCGAGACCGTCTGATAGCATACCTATCAAAAAAATCTATCTCCTCTCTTTGACGATCTAACTCCAAATCAGTAGGAACAGAAAAGTAGAGATACTTTACCCTCTTCGCTAAAATAGGTAGCACATACTCTATTTCTTTATTAGAGAGATATTGAAATACTGAAGTACAAATACCCAAGTCAAACCGATCCCAACCAGGATATTCTTTTTTTGCCCAACTAACTAAATCAAGCTGCTCCAGCTTCACCTTGGTACTTTTTACTTGCTGTAAACAAGACTTATCAAAAGATACAAATGGAGTATGCGACGGCTCAATACCCATAACTTTATAGGGTCTAAACTTCTTAGTGAAGGCATCCAAAAAGTGTCCAAGCCCAAACCCTAGATCTATAACAGAACTTAAATCAATATACTCAATTGCAAAAAGATTTTTTAGGTATTCAAGATGTTGATCTAAATTACCAATACCATCCATACTATCAGGTTCTTTATAATTTTCTTCCCAGTACTCTTTAGAAAATCCTTGATAACCTTTTTCAATTTTATAATCTGTCACGATTCACCTTATATTTGATATAGTAAAAACTGGTTATCCCTCGATAAAAATTTAGTAAAATAATTCCTATCCATAAATATGAAATTTCATTTTGTGGAACAACCATTAGTGCCAATGGTAGATATAAAAACAGTGTCCCAAGCATAATATTAGTACGTAAAAACGAGAATGCTTCCAGTCCAAATAGGACACCGTCAAGAACATAGGTAACAGCATTTGGCAGCTGAGAAAAAGCAATAAAGGCCCAGGTAGCAGCAATAGCAACAAGAAGTTTAGGATCCGTGGTAAACAGCATCCAAATTTCTTCCCGACCCACCCAGTAAATTGCGACAAGTAAAATTCCAATACCAATAGATAAGTTGATTAGTTTTTTTACAACTTCTAGTAGCTTTTCGAAATCACCACGACCTCTAAAATTAGACGTATATATATTTGCAGTAATCGCCAAACCATCAGTCAAAAAAGAGGCAAAGAGCCAAATCTGCATAGAGACTTGATAGGCTGCGAGAGAGTCTGTACCTAATGAACTAGCAAACCTCGTTGATAAAAAAAATACCGAACTAAGTGTTAAAGAGCGTCCAAAAAGGTGGATGGAGCTTTTACCAAAAGAGAACCAATGCCCCCTCGTCGGAATACCTCTAAAAAATCCTTTTCTTATAGGGTTCATAGTAAAAAGAAAGTACAAGGCCAAAAGGCACCCAAAAACATTTGCAATACTAGTACCCCAAGCAGCTCCACCAATAGACATTTGTAATGGATAGAGAAAAAGCCATGTGAGAAAAATATTTAGCAAAGTTGTAATTAAAATAATTCCAAAACTTAAACGAACCCTACCTAACCCTCGTAGCAGCGCAATCAGCGTTACAAATATAATTAAAAATGGATGAAACATTAGACGAATAGAGTAGTACTCATCTACAAACGGATATATCTCAGGTGAAGTTGCAGCTAAAGAGAAAAGAACATCTTTAAATAACATCATAAAAAGCAGTGCAAATATACCAACACCAACTGAAACAATTAGTGACACTTTTATATGATCTTGCAATAATTTCCAACTCTGCTGACCATAGGCACTCGCTACAGACTGTGTTGAAGTGTGCACAATAAAATTAAAAATCCAAGTAAGAGAGCCAAAGATTATTGAGCATATTGCCAACGCTGCAATCCACTGAGTATTTAAGTGGCCAACAAAAGCAGTATCCACCATAGAAGCAAGTGGCTCAAAGAGTGAAGAGAGTATTGAAGGCAGAGAGAAAATTAATAGGTCTTTATATGAAAGAGAGAAGTTATTTAATTTTGACATCGTCACGATAGTAACGATGTCTTATATGTACGTCAAACGCACGGCATCTAAGCTACTTATTTACGACTTGTGGCTGCGCTGTCTGCAGGTAATCAAGTACTGAGTGACGTAGCTCGTCGATTGAAATTTCATTTTGTGAAAGTAGTAACTCTTTTTTAATAAACTCAACTGGAAAACCAGTCATTTCAGAAAGAGAATCCATTGACACATTATCTTGCTTTTCTATTACGCTTTCCTGTTGCACTGTAGAATTAAGCATCTAACACTCCTTTGCGACATAACGCTTATCCGTAAGCGAACTGACAAAATAGTTATCAGTTTCTGTTGCAAGCAAATTCTAGCCAGAGAGGAATTTCACTGTCAAATATTGAGGACAAATTTGTCTTAAATGTAAGAATATTTTAGACGCGTATGCGTCAATTGGGTAATATCGACTAGTTAGAGCATCTATTGAGGATCATATGCTAGATTTTCAAAGCTGGTGTAAGCACCAACAAAAGCCATTTTTGCTGTTCCTGTCTCCCCAGCTCTATTTTTTACAATGATAACTTCTGCGACACCAGGCTCCTTAGTAGAATCCTTATAATAGAATTCGTCACGATAGATCATCATAATAACGTCAGCATCCTGCTCAATGGCCCCAGACTCCCGTAAATCTGATGCCATTGGACGCTTATCAGTTCGAGCTTCAACCCCACGGTTGAGCTGAGAGAGGGCAATTACTGGACACTGTAGATCTTTTGCCATCTCTTTTAAAGTTCGCGACATCTCAGAAATTTGCTGCTCTCGTGGTGCATTTTTATTAGTTGGAGTAAGAAGCTGAAGGTAGTCAATAACAACCATTCCCAGCTCCTGCTCTGCTTTTATTTTACGACACATACTATGAATATCTTGAGCAGTTATCCCACCTGAGTCACTGATAAAAAGAGGTAGTTGTGAGAGGTCTTTAATCGCTCTGGCTATATTATGGTGATCTTGTTCACCCAAGTTTTTCATTTTAAGGTTTTTTCCTTCAACCTTTGACTCCATAGAAAGTAGTCGCATACTAAGTTCACTTTTTAACATTTCTAAAGAGAATACTGCCACTGGCATCGAAGTTAGCTTGCAACAATTAAGTGCAAAATTCATCGCCAACGCAGACTTACCCATTGCAGGACGTGCTGCTAGAACAATTAGCTGACCTGGTGACATACCTAAAAGTTTTTCATCTAGTTTTCCGTAGCCGGTTGGAATACCATTTATCTCTCCTGGCTTTCTACTAGTATCTTGCAGTTCACGAATATTTTCTTTCAAACACTCCTTCAGAGGTGAAATTTTACTACTTTTAGCATCGTTAGTTAGTTGAAAAAACTGCGCCTCAACTTCTGAAATATAATCATTCGCATTACCGGTAAAACTCATACCCATACTAATTAGATTTTGAGATGTTTTAATAATTTCTCTAATACTAGATTTATCTTTTACAATCTTTGCATAATGAAAAGCGTTGGCAGCACTAGCTTGAGACTGCGAAATATTTAATATTGCCTCTTCCCCGCCAATACCTTCTAACTTATGCATAGTAGATAGTTCAGAACAAAGTGTAATATAATCAAGTGGCATATCACGTTCATAAAGATTTTTTGCAGCTTCAAAAATAATTCCATGCTGTGGATGATAAAAATCACCCTTGGCCATACCTAGCTCAGAGATATCATCAAAACAACTTGCTCCATCAATCAATAAGCAACCTAATAGAGATTTTTCTGAAAGAAGATCATGAGGCATTTCAGTTGCGATTGGTCCGGGATTGTCTTGAAACATATTTTATTCCTAGCTGCTAATTGTTATCTGTTTGATAGGAATACAGATTCATTACAGCATAGTCAAACGACTATAATAGTTCACTATTTATAAGTTTATGATTTTTCAGTAATCCTAAAAAAGATAAAAATAAGATAGTTGATAGTTTATTTTTTGTCTTGGTAATAAAAAAAGGAGACCACATGGGTCTCCTTTTCAATTAAGTAATCTTTTGTAAGATTAAGCTTCAGTTTCTTCTGTTGTAACTTCTGCTTCACCCTCTACAGGTGCTTCCTCTCCAGCTTCGCCAGCTTCTTTAGCAGCAGCATCTAGTTTTGCTTGCGCTTTTCTAGCAGCAATAGCTTCTTCACGTTTTTTCATCTCAATTGCTTGAGCTGGGTCCATTGTAACTTTTACATTAAAAGTTGCAACAACTTCAGTAAAAAGCTTAGCTTTTACTTCAAAAGTACCCATTGCTTTAATAGGCGTATCGATAACGATTAGACGTCTTTCAAGATCGATGTCTTTAAGTTTTTTAAGCTCTGATGCTAACTCAGTATTAGTTACACTACCAAAAAGTTTACCGTTGTTTCCAACCTTTTTGATTAGATCAATAGTCAGACCTTCGATCTGCTTTTTAATACCTTCTGCTTCACCTCTTTCGGCAGCTACTTTACTAGCTAAACGTTTTTGGTGGTTAGCCAGTTCTTTTTGATTAGCATCATTAGCTATCATTCCTAACTGTTGAGGAATTAAGTAATTTCGCCCATAACCTGATGCAACATTTACTATGTCACCAGTGTTACCTAGATGAGCTACTTTTTCTGTTAAAATAATTTTCATGAGATATCTCCTTCCTTATTTTTTTTCTTTAAAAATTTTCTAAAATTGATCCATAGATCAAACATTCCAATAAAAACAAGCATTCTATTGGCCATAACAATAGTCATTACGATTAATATTGTCCTCATTACTCCATGAATATTCATAAAGTTTAAAAAGTCGATATAGACTCCAAACCCCTGAAAGAAATAAAAAATTCCAATACTATACAATACATTAAAAGCGATAATCTCACCTGTCTCGCCCAAACCTATTACATCACTACCTAAGGCTAAGCCCAAAGAGATGATCAAAGGATAGACAAAATATTCAGGAGCCCTAAAACTAATCAAGTCTTTAGTGCTAAATGCATATTCAACTTGCTTACTCCACTGAATAGAGTTTCTTAAAACTAACATCAAGGTTATCCATGCAGTAAAAAACGTTGAAATAATAACCATTGCTGGCAACCAAGACATAATCTGCTTAGTTAATATTTCAGGTTTTTCCAATATCTCTTTTAGGAACATTCCCTCTTGAGAAGTTGCACTTGCAATAGTGTCACCTTTTTCTTGTTTTAAAATATCCAGTGCTGTTTTAACAATTTGATCAACTTGCTGCTCAACGGAGACCTGACCAATAATAGTCATGCCGGCCCAAAGTACAAACAAAATTGCCAGTGCGCTAAAACCAATGATGTAGAGTCCTGTACTCGGAGTAATTCCTCTTTTAATAATTGCTGATGCTACATAGCCAAAAAATACAACTGCAACGTATAGCAGAGCGACAGTAATAGTCAGTCCACCACTTGATGCTAAAAATAGTAATATTAAAAATGCGATTGCAGTAGCTGCTCCAGCAAGTTTATCTCCAAAAGAGAGAAACAGAATTGCTACAGGGACAGCTGCAAAAATAGAACTCGGTACAAAAGAGCATAGAACCATAGAGAGTAGGAGTAAAAAGACTACTCTTCCCCACATGTTCTCACTATTTATACCCATACTATTTGCTAACATTTTTATTTCCTATTGTTGAGACTTATGCGTAAGCAACGTCTTTAGCTAAACAGCTAACGATACCAACTTGTCTTGCTCTTTTTATTGCAAGTGTTGCACGTTTTTGATGTTGTCTTGTAATTCCAGTAATTCTCGCAGGAGAAATTTTACCAAAATCGTTTACCAACCACATGTAGGTTGCAGGGTCTTTCCAGTCAGCAGTAATTTTCTTTGCTGTAAACCAACAAGCTTTTGTACGAACAAAACGCTTTTGATCTTTTTCAGCATCAAAACTTCCACCCTCAGCAGCGTCAAGAACACTACCTGGAGTACTTTTAGAAAATGGTGTTTTGTAATTTTTAACAACATCTTCTGCAGTAATTTTTTTGTTAACTTTAACAATAATGCTTTTGATAACATCTTCAGTAATTCTAAAACGACGAGCAAGCTCGGTGTTTGTTTCAGCATTGTCAGACTTGTAGATAAAGAAAAGAAATTTTCCTTGTCCAAGTCCTTTTGATGTTGGTTGAGCTAGGTGTAACATTCCCCAATCATCAGTAAGAAGGACTTCTCCACCCTTTTCTGTAATTGCTTCTGATACCAATGTTTTTAGTGCCGCTAGAGCATCGTCACCACTTGTGGGTCTCACGACCACAGCCAGTTCATAAATCATATAACCTCCCGGATTAATATATATTAAGCCCTTACCCCTACGGTAAGAGCGAGATATGATCTCGTAAATGTTCGCGAAATATAACACCTATCGATGTTTGGGTCAAGTTAGTATTCTATATAGTACCTAACAGGAAACAGTGCGTTAAGATTCCTGAGGAAATATCTCATATTGCTCTGGATGGTAATTATTTTCAGAACGGATAATTAGAGTTTTTCCATACTGATCTTCCATCATCTCAATCATATCAAGATTCTCACCAGCAAGCCGGGCAGTTACCTCAGGGTGGGCAAATATTTGAATTCTTTTGGCATCTGTTTTTTTAAGCTCTTTCATAACTTCACGAATTAAATCATAACAAACACTCACAGTAGATTTAATATGACCTACACCTTCACAATATGGACAGGTCTGCGACATTACTCTAGTCAGTGTATCTCTCGTTCTTTTACGGGTCATCTCCACAAGGCCTAAAGCAGAGATTGGAAGTACATTTGTTTTTGCTCGATCTTTTTTCAATGCATCCAGCAGTGTTCTATATACGAGATTACGATTTTCTTCTTTTTCCATATCAATAAAATCGATAATAATAATTCCACCACAGTTACGTAAACGTAGCTGATAAGTAATCTCTTTTACCGCTTCTAAATTTGTTTTTACAATAGTCTCTTCGAGAGTTTTTCTACCAACAAATTTACCGGTATTTACATCTATAGAAACTAAGGCTTCAGTCTGATCAACGTTGATAGAACCACCAGAACGCAAATAAACATGATTACTCAGTGCCCGTTCAATTTCTATTTCAATATTATGTCTTTCAAAAAGTGGCATATCATCAGTATATAATTCAAAGCACCCTTTTAAAGATGGAATAAACTTTTGCCCAAATTTTTCTGCCTCTTTTAATACCTCTTTGGAGTCTACGCAGACACGGCTAACATCTTCATCAGTAAAGTCTCGTAGCACACGTTGCACGAATGATAGGTCGTGGTGAATACACCGTGCAGGCTTACTGCTCTTAGCAATCTTATCCACCTCTTTCCAAATTTTCACTAACATGTTGTAGTCAGTTTTAAGAGTTTTTTGCGACTGTCCCTCAGCAACTGTTCTCGCAATTGCACCACGTCCTTCTAATTTCACAGCGTCTAAAATACCTTTCAGCCTGTCACGTTCTGCATCATTTTCAATACGACGTGAGACGCCCGTATGCTCAATAAAAGGCATATAAACTATGTAGCGCCCTGCCAAAGTGATGTGGCAAGTAACTCGCGGTCCTTTAGTAGAGATCGGCTCTTTCGCCACTTGTACAATTATCTCTTGTCCCTCTTTTAAAAAGTTTTCAATGGATATTGCAGGACGAAATTTCATATTCACAGATTCTGAGAGAGTACTTAGTTCATCAGGAATCATCTCTCCCACTTTATTGAGCGCCTCTTCTGCTTGTGCTTTTTTTGCCCTCTCTGCCATGTCTCGCTGCTCTTGCAGGCTAGGTACATAGGCATCATCAACATATAAAAAAGCTGCTTTTTCATAACCAATATCTACAAAGGCTGATTGCATACCAGGTAACACCCGAACAACTTTTCCTTTATAAATATTTCCCACACATGGCTTGCCCGCTTTGCGCTCACTGCCACGTTCCATTAAAAAATCGATGATCTCACCATTTTCGGTAAGCACTACGCGCAACTCATCAAAGGCCTGTGTAATAAGTAACTCTTTTGCCATGTTGGTATATCCTTAAAGTAATTTTCTAAATAAACATTCCTGCAATAGAAGCAGTCATCAACCCTGCCATCATTCCACCTAGAAGTGCTTTGAGACCCAGTTTTGCGAGATCTCCACGTCTGCTTGGAGCAATTCCACCAATTCCACCGAGCTGAATTGCAATTGAGCTAAAGTTAGCAAAACCACAAAGTGCATAAGTTGAAATAGTAACTGCACGCTCAGAAATTGCGCCATCGGCCATCATCTGCTTAAGATCTAGATATGCCACAAATTCATTAATTACTAATTTCTTTCCAAGTAGTGATCCTACTAAAGTAGCATCGGCCCAAGGTACACCAATTATCCAAGCAACAGGTGCGAAAAGATAGCCTGTAATTAATTCCATACTCAGTCCAGGATAACCAACCCAGCCTCCAACAAATCCAATCATACCGTTAACCATTGCAATCAATGCCACAAATGCTAACAACATTCCTGCAACATTAAATGCCAGCTGCAATCCTTCTGCTGCCCCATTAGCCGCTGCTTCAATAATATTTGATGCATTTTTTTCTAGTTTTAATTGTACCTTACCTGAAGTCAAAGACTCCTCTTCTTCAGGATAGATTAATTTTGCTAATACTAATGCTGCCGGAGCCGCCATTACAGATGCAGATAGAAGGTGTCCGGCATCAATACCAAATCCAACATAAGCGGCCAGTACGCCGCCTGCGACGGTGGCCATACCACCTGTCATAAGTGCTAATAATTCAGAGTTAGTCATCTTATCAATATATGGCTTTACCACTAGTGGAGCTTCTGTTTGACCGGCAAAAATATTGGCGGCACAAGCTAAAGACTCTGCACCAGAAGTCTTCATAATTTTTACCATAACCTTGGCAACAATCTTGATTACAATTTGCATAATACCCAAATGGTAGAGAACTGCCATCAAAGCACTCATAAAAATAATTGTTGGAAGCACGTTAAATGCAAAAATAAAACCTAAGCTATCTGACGCGATTAGATTACCAAAAATAAACTTACTCCCCTCATTGGTATAGGATAGAATCCCGTTAAAGAGGTCTTTGGCGTAGACAAATACTTGGCGACCAGGAGCTGTCTTTAAAATAATCAGACCTAAAATAATCTGTAATAAAATACCTGAAATGACAGTTCGCCACTGAATTTTTTTCTTATTATTACTAAACAGATAAGCAATTAAAACCATGGTCATTAGACCAAAAAACGAAATTACGCGCTCCATAAATACTCCTTAAAGATAACTAAAATCAGCGTATCTTAATGATATTAAACCATTTTGGACAGAAGCAATGCGTTATGTAAGAGAACTAAAAGCGGGCTTGCCACAGCGGAATATTTTCCGCACGCAAGGTATTGTGAATTTTAAAATTTTCATTGTGCCAATTGGCCCTTGAAATAGTATTGAAGGATTTTGATGGCCCACTATTATGACGAGATTGATCAACACCATCATAATA